>RGAJ01000230.1 GCA_009920225.1 Paracoccaceae bacterium | reverse complement strand
AATGGCCTGTCGGCCCCACCCAAGCCAACATTGAAAAATATGATCAACCTGTCCACCAAATGGGCATGGGGTTTGGAAATGCTTGGAACCAAGCGGCGGTCCTTTGGCAACATCGTTGGCCATGCGTCGGGTGTCAAAGACACGTCAAGCCTGTCTGATTGGACCGCGACCAGTTTTGATCCAACTTTGGATTGGGACAAAATCGCCAAAATCAAAGAGGAATGGGGCGGCAAAGTCATCTTGAAAGGTATCTTGGACGCCGACGATGCGAAAGCAGCGTTGCAGGTTGGGGCAGATGCGATCATCGTGTCAAACCATGGCGGCCGCCAGTTGGACGGCGCCATCAGCGCAATCAAAGCGCTGCCGTCGATCATGGACGCCGTCGGTTATCAGGTCGAAGTCCATTTGGACAGCGGCATCAGATCAGGACAAGACGTATTAAAGGCCATCGCCATGGGGGCCAAGGGCACCTATATCGGCCGTTCCTTTGTGTATGGACTGGGGGCCATGGGCCAAGCGGGCGTCACCAAGGCCTTGGAAATTATTTATAAAGAGATGGATACATCCATGGCTTTGTGCGGCCATCGCACCCTGTCACAGATCGGCAAGGAAAGCCTTTTGATCCCCAAGGGGTTCGGCTACGAATGGGAATAGCGCTGTAACAGCGGGGGCATCAGCCCCCCAACAGCCGCCAAAACCGCCCCCATGATGACAAAGGACGTGCCAAGCCCAAAGAGCTGCGCCACACCCCCCATCATTGCGGGGCCAATAAAGAAGCCGATATATCCCACCACCGCGACCCGCGAGATGATGGTTGTCCGTTTTGACGCCGGCACAGATTTCCCAACGAGCGAGAATATCAGCGGAACCATCACCGAAATGCCCATGCCCAAAATCGCAAAACCGATATAGGTCAAAGGCAAAGTCAGGCTTGCGCCTGCCAAGATTGCGCCGCTTGCAGCAAAAAGTGCCGACATTCGCACCGTTTTCATTTCGCCAAACCGTGATGTCATGACTTGCCCATAAAGGCGCCCAATCCCCATGGTTACCCCCAAGATGGTTGGCCCAAGCGCCCCCATCGCGGCCCGTGCCCCCATCGTGCGTTCAAGATGCAGCGCAGACCATGCTTCGGCCGCCTGTTCCGCGATGAACGCAACCATGATAATCAGACCCGCAATTCCGATAAATGCAACCGATACGCCCAATCCTTTGGATTTGGGGGCATTGGCATCCTCTGAAAATACGACCCGCCGCATCCATGGCGACAACGCCGCGCCAATCGCGCCCACCACGGCGAATGGAACCCATGTGTCAAATCCCGCCTCGCGGATCAAACCGGCCACGAATGCGAACCCTGCATAAGAAAAGGAAAAAATCGCGTGATGCAGGCTCATGATGGGGCGATCTAAATGGGCCTCAGTGTTGGAAACTTGGGCGTTCATCACCACGTCCAACGCGCCAGAAAACGACGAACACAGCATCATCACGGCCGCAAAGACCATCCAGTTATGAACCAAACCGGGCATCAGAAACGATAGGATCAATCCCAATCCACCCACCATGATCGAAAATCGACCCAGTTTTTGATCAGCCCAAGGGGCCATAACCATCGCAATAACTGACCCGAACGCCGCCAGAAGCATCGCAAGCCCAAATGTCGCGTCATTGATGCCCATTTGCAGTTTCAACATGGGAACCGTAGCCGCAAAGCTGCCCCAAAACGCCCCAAGCAAAGCAAAGGAAATGACGGTCGGGCGGATGTGATGAAAAGTTTTCTGTGTCATGATAGGCGTGCTGTGGCATGACGCGAAAAATAAGGCAATAATATTCGCATTTCCCTCTTTCATATTATCACGAAATGGTCTATTGGCCCGTCTTTATGCGGGGCTACAGCCTTGGAGGAGTCCCGTTGTAACATTAGGAGATATATTATGGCTGGTGAGATTCCAAATCTAGAAGCCTTCGCACGTTCGGGGACAGGCAAGGGCGCCGCTCGCAAATCACGTCGTGAAGGAATGGTACCTGGGGTAGTTTATGGCGGTGGCGCAGAGCCAATGGCGATTGAAATCCCGTTCAACAAACTGTTGAAACGTCTGAAGCAAGGTCGTTTCTTGTCAACATTGTTCAACCTGCAAGTCGAAGGCCAAGAAGACGTTCGCGTTATCTGCCGCGACGTTCAGCGCGATGTTGTAAAAGACCTTCCTGTCCACTTGGACCTGATGCGCCTACGTCGCACATCCCGTGTGAACCTGTTCATCAACGTGGAATTCATCAACCAAGACAAATGCACCGGCATCAAACGCGGCGGCGTTTTGACAATCGTGCGTCCAGAAGTTGAATTGTCTGTTATTGCAGGCGACATTCCTGATCACATCACTGTTGATCTAGAAGGTCTGGCCATCGGCGATATCATTCACATCAATGACGTTACGTTGCCAGAAGGTGCAAAGCCAACAATCGATCGTAACTTTGTGATTGCAAACATTTCTGCGCCATCAGGCCTGAAATCACAAGGCGGTGACGACGAAGAAGAAGACGCTGCAGAAGAATAATATTCCGCGCAGTCGCATGATTGAGAGCCCCGCCAATTTGGCGGGGTTTTTCATTTTTGACGACACATATCCTTGCCGTCGTTGTATTTGGATATTTCTAGACAGAAAATGATCTGTGGATCGTTCCCGATTTCATCGGGTTCTTTACCCCACTTCCAATGGTGATTATACATTCACGAACACGAAAGGACGTTGGTCATGCAAATCTTTGTTGGATTGGGGAACCCTGGGGCGAAATATGAAAAAAATCGCCACAATATTGGGTTCATGGCCGTAGATGAAATTGCAAACGCGCATGGTTTTGCGCCGTGGCGATCAAAATTCCAAGGTCAGATGACAGAGGGGCGATTGGGATCGCAAAAGGTGATCTTGCTAAAGCCCGAAACATTTATGAACCTTTCAGGTCAATCCGTTGGCGACGCAATGCGGTTTTATAAGCTAAGCGCGACCGATGTCATTGTATTTCATGATGAATTGGATTTGGCGCCTGGAAAATGCCGTGTCAAAACGGGCGGCGGACATGCGGGGCACAATGGATTGCGATCCATTCACCAACATATCGGCGAGGCCTATCATCGTGTGCGCTTGGGCATTGGGCATCCTGGGCACAAGGATCGGGTCGCGGGATATGTTTTGTCAGATTTTGCCAAATCTGAACAGGGATGGCTCGATGATGTGATCCGTGGGATTGGGACGGGTGCGCCAAAGCTGGCCGAAGGTGATTGGGGCGGATTTATGAATGCTGTCGCGCTTGCCCGCCCGCAAAAAGCAAAGCCAGAAAAACCGAAGGCACCCCAACAGCCGGTTGCAAAATCCGACGCGCCCGCGCAAGATACGCGCACAGCTTTGGAAAAATTATTATCTAAATTCAAGTGATGCTCGCCGAGATCTTTGCACAACAGGCCGACATTTGCCGCAAACTTGGTTCGCCTTTTATGGGGCGTTTGATGGATCTTTTTGCCAAGAATTGGGATCAATCGCCCGCAGTTCGGGACATGTTGTGCGCATGGATCGGACAGCCGGACGTGACTGCGGGCGTATTGCCATTGCGTATTGCAGGGGCGTTGCACGCCTTGGCTTTGATGAAAAAAGACGCGGGACTATGTGCGGTATATCCCCCGAATTTTGTTGCGGACACTGTGCTGTGGCAGGCTGTTACGGATGCGTTTCACGCACAGGGATCCTTTGTGTCACAGTGGTTAGAATTCGCGCCGCAAACCAATGAAATTCGCAGGTCAGCGGCAATTTGGGCCGCCGC
>RGAJ01000229.1 GCA_009920225.1 Paracoccaceae bacterium | reverse complement strand
TTGCAGGTCCCCGCAGGGCAGACTAAGGTTTGAAGAAGACCAGAAATCAACAGTTAACAGGTAGGTCATAATGAGAGATCCAATTGATACATATATGAACACTTTGGTGCCTATGGTGGTTGAACAAACCAGCCGTGGCGAACGCGCATATGATATTTTTTCACGCCTGTTGAAAGAACGGATTATTTTCCTGAACGGTCAGGTTCATGACGGTATGTCGTCGTTGATCGTGGCGCAGTTGCTGCATCTGGAATCAGAAAACCCATCCAAAGAAATCAGCATGTATATCAACAGCCCCGGCGGCGTTGTGACATCGGGTTTGTCGATCTATGACACGATGCAATATATCCGTCCCAAAGTGTCGACATTGGTGATTGGCCAAGCGGCATCGATGGGGTCTTTGTTGTTGACTGCGGGCGAAAAAGGCATGCGGTATTCGCTTCCAAACAGCCGCGTGATGGTGCATCAGCCCTCTGGCGGTTACCAAGGCCAAGCGACAGATATCATGATCCATGCCCAAGAAACGTTGAAAATCAAACGCCGTTTGAATGACATTTACGTCAAACACACAGGCCAAGAATACGACACAGTCGAAGCCGCGTTAGAGCGTGACAATTTCATGTCCGCAGAAGAAGCGAAAGACTGGGGATTGATTGATGAAATCGTGACATCCCGTCAAACCCCAGAATAACGGCGTTTTACCAAATTGGTCCATGATGGCAAAAAAATGTATTTTTGGCATTGTGGACCGCAAGACCCTGTCCTAATCTGATTGAAAGCTCGGGACAACTTCGAAAGCTCAGGCCGAAAGGGAAAGCATGGCGACGAATTCAGGCGAAAGCAAAAACACACTCTACTGCAGCTTTTGCGGAAAAAGCCAGCATGAGGTGCGAAAACTAATCGCTGGACCCACGGTATTTATCTGTGATGAATGCGTCGAATTGTGCATGGATATCATCCGCGAAGAAACGAAAACTTCGGGTTTGAAATCCAAAGACGGCGTTCCGACGCCACGCGAAATTTGTGATGTTTTGGATGATTATGTGATCGGCCAAGCCAAGGCAAAACGCGTGTTGTCCGTCGCGGTGCACAACCACTATAAACGTTTGGAGCATTCCGGCAAAACCGGCGAGATCGAGCTTTCGAAATCCAACATTCTTTTGATTGGGCCAACAGGCTGCGGTAAAACACTGCTTGCGCAAACCTTGGCGCGGATTTTGGACGTGCCGTTTACAATGGCAGACGCCACCACATTGACCGAAGCGGGGTATGTGGGCGAAGACGTCGAAAACATCATTCTAAAGCTGCTGCAAGCGTCTGAATACAACGTTGAACGCGCGCAGCGCGGCATCGTCTATATCGACGAAGTTGATAAGATCACCCGCAAGTCTGAAAACCCGTCGATCACGCGTGACGTGTCTGGCGAAGGTGTGCAGCAGGCTTTGTTGAAGCTGATGGAAGGCACAGTTGCCTCTGTTCCACCCCAAGGTGGCCGCAAACATCCGCAACAAGAATTCTTGCAAGTGGACACGACAAATATCCTGTTCATTTGTGGGGGTGCGTTTGCGGGATTGGATCGGATCATCGCACAGCGCGGCAAGGGCAGTGCAATTGGATTTGGCGCGGATGTGCGTGACAACGATTCCCGCGGGATTGGTGAGCTGTTCAAAGAGCTTGAGCCAGAAGATTTGTTGAAATTTGGCTTGATCCCTGAATTCGTCGGACGTTTGCCCGTTTTGGCGACGCTTGAAGATTTGGACGAAGACGCGCTTGTGACTATCTTGACCCAGCCAAAGAATGCCTTGGTCAAACAGTACCAACGCCTGTTTGAAATCGAAGACACCGATTTGACGTTTACACCTGATGCGCTGACCGCAATCGCGAAACGCGCGATCCAACGCAAAACGGGTGCGCGTGGTCTGCGCTCTATCATGGAAGACATTCTTTTGGACACCATGTTCGATCTGCCCGGTATGGATGAGGTCACCGAAGTCGTTGTGAACGAAGAAGCGGTCACAACATCGTCCGAACCTTTGATGATTTACGGTGACACGAAAAAAGAACCTGCCACCGCAGGTTAAGCTTTGGGTCCAACTCTACTGGACCTAAGCGCCAAACTGGTGCATAAGGCGGCAAAGTTTTAACGGAGAGTCTGATGGGAATCGTGAATACACTTCTACGTGCTGTGACATGGTGGAATGGTCAAACATTGAACACCCAACTCTATACATGGCGCAAAGGCGTGCGCGTGGGCGAAGATGATCAGGGCAATGTGTATTATCGATCGCGCGATGATAAACGCCGTTGGGTCATCTTTAATGGCGAATCCGAAGCCAGCCGTGTGAGCCCCGAATGGCATGGGTGGTTGCACCACACATGGGCAAAATCCCCTGTTGATGCGCCTGTAAAGCGCAAGGATTGGGAAAAGCCGCACACAGAAAACTTGACCGGTTCGGCCTTGGCCTATGCACCGTCTGGATCATTGCGCAATGCAACGCCAGTCGCCCGCCAAGACTACGAAGCGTGGCAGCCAGAATAATCCGATGTCAGAAAACAAAGCCGAAGTCACATTAGGCGCAATCGTTTTGGCAATTGCCATCGGCTTTGTCGTGTATCTGTCTCAGTCCACAGGAATGCGGCTTGCGGGCGATACCTATAATATCACTGCAGGGTTTCGCTCTGCTGAGGGGATCAGTATCGGAACCGATGTCCGCTTGGCAGGCGTCAAAATTGGTACAGTGGCCGGTTTGAACCTGAATGCAGAAACCTATCGTGCAGAGGCATCGCTAGCCATCCAAAATGGCATTCAGATCCCAGACGACAGCACCCTGACAATCGCGTCAGAAGGGTTGTTGGGCGGCCATTTTGTAGAACTGGTTCCCGGCGCATCGTTCGATTATCTGGCCAATGGCGACGAAGTCCTGGACACGCAAGGATCTGTTAGCCTTGTGACACTTCTCATGAAATTCGTAGGCGGTGGGGCCGAGTAATGCTGCGCGCCATCCTTACGATCGGATTGATTGCGGCGGCAGGGCTTGTTCATGCCCAAGAGACCACAGGAAATGGCGATGCGGCTGTCCTGCGGGGATTGGACCGGGTCAATGGAATGGTTAATGACATAACTGTTCCCGTTGGCACGACGGTGCAATTGGGGACGCTGAACCTGACGCTTGATGAATGTCGCTATCCCACGGACAACCCGTCGGGTGATGCGTTTGCGCATTTGTCCATCACCGAAGTTGACGAAGTGACCCCCATTTTCAAAGGTTGGATGATCGCATCCTCCCCTGCGCTCAACGCGTTGGAACACTCACGTTATGACGTTTGGGTGTTGCGCTGCGCGATTAACGCGACATCTTCGCAATAAGCGGGATCATCAATCCGCGCGTTGTGTTTCAATGCCGCGCTCAGCAGCATTTTATACTTTCCTTTTGGAATTTCTATCGCGCCCAAACTTGCCAAATGTGGCGTGATAAATTGCGTATCAAACAATTGAAAACCTGTGCTTTTCAATCGATGGATCAAATACGCGAGCGCTATTTTTGAAGCATCCGTGCGCGTGGAAAACATGCTTTCCCCGAAAAAAGCACCGCCCATTGCAATGCCATAGACCCCGCCCACCAATTCGGCCTCATCCCAGATTTCTATGGAATGGGCGTGCCCTTCGCGGTGAAGGCGGATATAGCTGTCTTCGATGCTTTGGTTGATGTGAATTACGCTTTACCCGAAGTGCTCCTTCCCGAACCAGGTGAAATTGAAATGCAAATAGGGCAACACATCGCCAACCTCATTGAAGATGGCAGCACCCTGCAAATGGGCATTGGCACTATTCCCAACGCCGTTTTGAGCTGCTTGCACAATCACCGCGACCTTG
>RGAJ01000228.1 GCA_009920225.1 Paracoccaceae bacterium | reverse complement strand
CATCCGGGGATTGGAACAAACGGGTTGATCTGTCAGACTTTGCCCATCATTTTGCGGATTGGACCTATGATTGGATGGATGTGCCCGCGCTGATGGCAGGGGCGAGCACAATTTATGAATATCCAATGATCGACCGCGATCCTGTGCCAACGTGGGTCGATGGGAATACTGTTTTGATCGGTGATGCCGCCCATATCATGTATCCAACGGGTTCAAATGGTGCAGGTCAAGCCATCGTTGACGGGCGCGTATTGGGCGCGTGTCTCTTGGAACACGGGGTTGGTGCAGCGGCGCTGCGTGCGTTTGATGACAAGCTTCGTGTGCCTGTATCCGACCTTGTTCTGCGCAACCGCGGTGCAGGGCCGTTTGGCATCCTATCCATTGTTGACGAACGGTGCGGGGGCGTCTTTGACGACATCCACGATGTGATCCCAGAAGAAGAGATCAGCGAATTTATGGCAAACTACAAAGCCGCAGCAGGCTTTGCCATCGACACCCTAAATTCCGCGCCCTCAACCATCCCAGATGGTGCACATATTCGCGCGTAATTGACTGTTCAAAAATGAAAAGGCCCTGATTTTATGGTCAGGGCCTTTTACATTAAGCTTTGTTCAAATGCGCGCATTCGGGGATTGCTGTGATGACCGTGCCATTTCGCAGATATTGCGAAAGGTTGTCACAGGTCAGATCCCCCATTGCGCGCCGCGTTTCGATCGTCGCGCTGCCGACGTGGGGCAAAAGCACGACGTTGTCCATGTCTTTCAGGGCTTGTGGCACTTTGGGTTCGGCTTCAAATACATCCAAACCCGCGGCACCCAGTTTCCCTGATTGCAATGCGTCCACAAGCGCGGCTTCGTCCACGACCGATCCACGCGCCACGTTGATCAAGATCCCGTCAGGGCCCAAGGCCTCCAAAACCTCTGCGTTGACCAAATGCTTGGTCGCGGCGCCGCCCGGGGTGATGACCATCAACACATCACAATCGCGCGCCATGGCTGTAAGATCATCATAGTAGTCATACGGAACAGGTTTTGACGTGCGCGAATGATAGACGATCTTTGCATCAAAGGCGGCGGCGCGTTTTGCGATTGTCTCGCCAATGCGCCCCATGCCCAAAATGCCCACGGTGCGTTTTTGAATAGATCGGGTCAGTTCAAACGCGCCTTTGCTTTCCCATGCGCCAGAGCGCACCCATGTGTCGGCACGCACCAATCCGCGCGACACCGCAAGCCACAGCATGATCGCTGTATCCGCAACTTCGTCGTTCAACACGTTTGGCGTATGCGCCACCAAAACATTGTGACGCACGGCGGCATCTGTGTCGATACCGTCATAGCCAACCCCATAGCTTGACACCACGCGCAGGTTCGCAAGGCGTTCAAACAGATTGTCGGGCACGCCCCAATGTCCGTCGGTGGAAATGGCGATGACCTTGTCGCCAACCTCGGCCAACAGCGCGTCTTTGTCTTGTACGTCAAACCACTTATGCACCACAAATTCGGCATTTAACCGTGCGGTCATACGCTCATTCACGTTTCCAACTTGGATCAGATGGGGCTTATCCGACATAGGCTTGCGTCACTTGTTTTTGGGTGCCAAGGCCTTCGACGGTGATTTCCATCGTATCGCCCGGTTTCAAGAAACGCTGTGGCTTCATGCCCATGCCAACGCCTGATGGTGTTCCCGTTGCGATGATGTCGCCGGCTTGCAGTTCCATGAATTGGGACATGTGGCTGATGATTTGTGCAACTGTGAAAATCATATCGTTGGTGTTTGAATCTTGGACTGTTTCGCCGTTCAACTTTAACGAAACATTCAGGTTTTGTGGATCTGCCACTTCGTCCGCTGTGACCAGATACGGGCCAACTGGGCCAAAGGTTGGGGCGGATTTGCCTTTGATCCATTGGCCGCCGCGTTCAATTTGAAAGCTGCGTTCTGACATGTCGTTGATAGTGCAATAGCCTGCAACATAGTCAAGCGCATCCGCCTCAGAGACATAGGAACAGGTTTTTCCGATGACAACGCCCAGCTCAACCTCCCAATCGGATTTCTCGGATCCTTTTGGGATGATTACGGGATCAAACGGACCAGACAGAGCCGAAGATGCCTTGGAAAAAATGATCGGCTCTTTGGGAGGCTCTGCCCCAGTTTCTTCGGCGTGTTTGGCATAGTTCAATCCGACACAGAAAAAGTTTGGCACTGTTGCCAAGCAGGATCCAATACGACCAGGGTTTTCAACCACGGGCAGGCTGTTTACATCGATCTTGCGCACCGCGTCCAAAGCATCAAGTGACACAGCTTCCCCTGCAAAATCGCGCACATGCGCGCTTAGATCACGCACCGCGCCATTTGCGTCCAAAATGCCGGGTTTTTCAGTGCCTTTATTGCCATAACGTAGAAGTTTCATGTTCTGTCCTATTCGGTTGAATGTGGTTTTGAGGGTGCAGCGTGCTGTTCAGTCTCAAGGTGGCGAATGATATTATTGACAAAATGGGTCAAGTGACTTTGCAATTCGCGGCGCACCAGTCGTTTGTCACGGTTTTGCAGTCCGATGCAAATGTTTTTATGCTGTCGCAAAACCCGAGATTTCGTTTTCAACGTGCGTGCCGATAAAAATCGGACGCGCCAGAGCCGATCAAGGTATTCTTTGTGCGTTTTCGCCAAGGCCCCGTTGTGCGACGCAAGGGCGATTGCACGATGAAATTCCATATCAATCTCGAACCGATCAATTGCGTCAAGATCGTCGTATTGTTGGCTCATCCGTTCTTGGATCGACGTGACGTGGGCGATTTCTTCGTCTGTTGCGTTGTCGCAGGCCAATTCAGCCGAATAAAGTTCGATCACCATCAACAATCGCGCCGCATCTGCCGCTTCTTTCACCGAAGGGTTTGCGACAATGGGGCTGCGCGAGGGGCGCAAAATGATCAACCCTTCATCCGCAAGTTTACGGATGGCTTCGCGCATTGGTGTGCGGCTGACGCCCATGTGTACTCCATTCATAGCATATTCAAAAAACGGTTGAATGTGCCAAGCTTTCCCCAAATTTGGTATACCAGATGTTTTTGTTTGTCGACTCATTTTTCCGACAAATCGTGTTGTCTTGGCGGATGCTTTGAGTTTAGAAAATCTAAACCAATCGTTAACATTCACAGCTTGTATGTTTGCCTCGGTTTCCCCCAAGATCAGACCAAATATACTGTGAAAAGGGATCGAAGATGGGGCAGGCAGCAGGCCACAGCAGACGCGATAATGTGTCGTTGCGCAGGCGCGCGTGGAACATTCGTCGGCATGCGTTGTTGATGGGCGAAGTGCAGGGGCAAGGTTATATCGGACAAGCGCTTGGGATTGCGGATGTGCTTGCGGTGTCTTATTTCCATGCGATAACCTTTCGCGCCAACGAACCCGAATGGGACGGGCGGGATCGGTTTTTGTTGTCGATCGGTCATTACGCCATAGCGCTTTATGCCGCGCTGATCGAGGCGGGAATTCTGCCCGAAGATGAAATTGAAACCTATGGCATGGATGACAGCCGCATGCCGATGTCTGGCATGGCATCCTATACCCCAGGGATGGAGATTACCGGCGGCTCACTCGGGCAAGGATTGGGTATTGCGGTTGGCATGGCCTTGGGGCTCAAACGCAAGAAAAATCCGGCGTTCGTCTATAACCTGTTGTCCGACGGCGAACTGGGCGAGGGATCCACATGGGAGGCTGTGATGTCCGCCGTACAGCACAAATTGGATAACCTGATCGCCATTGTGGATTTCAATGAGCAACAAGCCGACGGCAAAACCACCGATGCGCTGTGCGACCGTGACATTGGCGCAAAATGGGCGGCCTTTGGTTGGCACGTGCAAACCGTTGATGGCAACGATATCGACGCTGTG
>RGAJ01000227.1 GCA_009920225.1 Paracoccaceae bacterium | reverse complement strand
GAACTGATGCAAGCCTTTCGCACGGGGCGCAATTCAATCTTGAGCCGCCTATTCTTGGGCAATCGGGTCGAAAAGATCCTGTTTGCCGCGACAAAGGCAGATCACATTCCCCAATCTCAACATTCCCAGATGACATCCTTGATCCAAGCATTTGTCGATGACGCAACGCGTCGGGCAAATTTTTCGGGTGCCGAAACCGCAAGCTTGGCCATTGCAAGTTTGCGCAGCACGACAGAAACGCGCCAATCACACGCAGGAAAAGAGATGGATTTCGTACGCGGCACCGATTTGGACAGCCGCGAACAGATTGCGTTTTATCCGGGTCAGTTGCCCGACAACCCGCAATCGATCCTAAGCGAGGCGGATCAATCAATCGGCGCGTGGTCCTTGTCGGAATTTTCCACAATGCGTTTTGCCCCCCCCAAAGATGCCCTTCGATCCGGTGAGGGCATGGCCCATATCAGATTGGACCAAGCCGCACAGTTTTTGTTAGGCGATCGGTTATAGGAATTAAAAAATGACTGAGAAACATAAACCCGCCGTCATTAAATTGACCGATACCGCGCCCGCACCACATCCAGCGGATGCACCCGTGATTTCGGATGCGCAACCCGTTGTAATACAATCGCAACCCGTTGGCGGCATTGGAATTTGGGGGTGGGTCTTTGGTTTGGTTGGCACCACCTTGGGCGCAATCATCACCCTGAAACTTTGGGATTTTGCGGTGACCTTGGCGGCGCGGAATGATATTTTGGGCTACGGGTTCTTGGCATTGCTGGGCGCAACTTTGATCGTCATCTGCATTGCAATTGGGCGCGAATTATTGGCGTTGATACGATTGAAATCGCTTGATCATCTGCGTGAGCGTGCCAGTGATGCGCGACTTGCCAACAGCCCCGTACAGGCGCAAAAAGTCCAATCATCTTTGGTCGCGCTTTATGCCGCGCGTCCCGAATTGCAAGGGCCGATTGCCGAATTGCGGCGACAAACGCAGGATCAGGTGGATGGCTTTGCCGTTTTGGATGTCACCGAGAACACGCTGCTGCCACCGCTCGACCAACGCGCTTATGGCGAAATTGAAAAAGCGGCCCGTCAGGTGGCCACCGTCACCGCATTAATGCCAATTCCAGTGGTTGATGTCATCGCAGCGCTCAGCGCAAACATCCGTATGATCCGCCGCATTGCGGATGTCTATGGCGGACGCAGCGGCATCGTTGGATCGTGGCGCCTGTTGCGTGCGGTGATGGCCCATCTGGTGGCCACGGGCGCGGTTGCGGTCGGCGATGATTGGCTTGGATCGATTTTTGGGGGAAGCCTTTTGGCCAAACTTTCCCGCCGCTTTGGCGAAGGGATGATCAACGCCGCGCTTACCGCCCGCGTTGGCCGCGCCGCAATTGAGGTTTGTCGCCCGATGCCGTTTCACACGCAGAAAAAACCCCGCGTGTCGACTTTGCTGCAACGCGCCATGACAGGGGTGTTTGACAAAGACCCCAGCTAGGAAAACTTGCGCACCTGCCCAACAACGCTGTCCCACGCCCCCTCACACAGCGCATATCCCAAAACACGATCAGGGTTGGTGGGCGGCGGCATGGTTACATCGTTCAGCTTTGAAAATCCAAACCGTGAATAATACGGGGCATCGCCCACCAAAATCACCCGCGCCCAGCCAGATTTTTCCGCAATCGCAAGGCTTTCATGGATCAACAATCCACCTAAACCTTCGCCTTGGCGGGTGGGGTGAACCGCAACAGGCCCCAATAAAAGCGCAGGCGTTTCATCCACCTTGACCGGCCAATACCGTATTGCCCCAGCCAAAATGCCATGTTCATCCCGCGCAATCAGACACAGCTCAGCAACCGCAGGCACACCGTCGCGCAACCGATACGACGAAAGCGCTTCACGACCAGGTGCAAAGCACAGGTCATAAAGGGCCTCAACCTCCCACCAATCTTGCGATGTTTCTTGCGAAATGTCGTACACTGCCCTGCCCGTTTCACTTTTTTCTGGAATGCCCTCTAACATGTGGTTAAGTCCTGATCAAACAGGAGTTTTAAAAACAATGTTCTATGAACCCAAAAATGGACACGGATTGGACCACAATCCGTTCAATGCAATCGTCACCCCACGCCCAATCGGATGGATTTCCACGCGCGGATCGGATGGCATTGACAATCTTGCGCCCTATTCGTTTTTCAACGCCGTCGCCTATGTTCCACCCCATGAACGCAACATCCGCGACGTTGGACAAATCCATCGACGAATTCGCACATGCCGGTCTTGAAAAGGCCGAGTGTTCGACAATCCCCTGTTCACGCGTCGCGCATGCACCTGCCGCGCTTGAGTGTAAAGTGACACAGATCCTAACCCTCGAAGGGGCGGAAAACTATGCGGTCTTTGGTGAGGTGATCGGCATTCACATGCGCGATGACTGCATGGTGGACGGTCGCTTCGATATAACCACGTTTCAACCTCTGACGCGATTGGGGTATCGTGATTATTCTGTGATCAAAGACGTGTTTGCCCTGTCGCGGCCAGATGATTAATCCATCTTGATTTTGTGATGGTTGAGGTATACACGCATCTCATGAACATGTTGACACATATCCGACGCCGACACTGCCTGTAATCTTTACGGGCCTTTGGCCGTGTTCGCCCGCGATTTCCTATCGCACCCTCTCACTCAAATGTTGACTCGCCCTTAACCTTACGGCACCAAAGGGTTCAAACTATAAGGACATTCCTATGATATCGTCTGTTTTGCCGACATATTCCCGCGCACCTTTGCAATTTGTGAAAGGCGAAGGCCCTTGGTTGACCGAGGCAGACGGGCGACGGTTCTTGGATATGGGCGCAGGCATTGCTGTTAACGTCTTGGGGCACGCGCATCCCGCGCTGGTCAAGGCCTTGACAGATCAGGCCCAGAACCTGTGGCATGTGTCAAACCTTTACAACATCCCCCAACAACAGGCTTTGGCCGATAAATTGGTCGCAGCGACCTTTGCCGATACGGTTTTTTTCACCAACTCGGGGACCGAGGCCTGCGAATTGGCAGTCAAAATGGCGCGTAAATATTGGTACGAAAAAGGCGAGCCAGAGCGCGTTGAGATCATCACCTTTGACGGATCCTTCCACGGACGATCCTCGGCGGGTATTGCGGCGGCCGGATCAGAAAAAATGATCAAAGGTTTTGGCCCAATTTTGCCCGGATTTGTTCATCTGCCGTGGAATGACCATGATGCGCTTGAACACGCAATCACCGACAAAACGGCGGCAATCCTGATAGAACCTGTCCAAGGCGAAGGCGGCATCCGCCCACTCCCACCCCAGTGTTTGAAGGGGCTGCGGGACTTGTGCGACAAACATGGGATCCTTCTCATTCTGGACGAAGTTCAATGTGGTATGGGACGCACGGGCAAATTGTTTGCACATGAATGGGCGGGGATCACGCCGGATATCATGATGTCCGCCAAAGGCATTGGCGGCGGCTTTCCCTTGGGGGCCGTGCTTGCCACCGAAGACGCCGCATCGGGCATGACTGCCGGAACACATGGTTCGACCTATGGCGGCAATCCGTTGGGCTGCGCGGTGGGCTGTGCCGTTATGGATGTGGTCAACACGACCGAATTTTTGGATGCGGTGAATGAAACTGCCGCACGCTTCAAGCAAGGGATCGAAAGCTTGATCGACGCACATCCTATGGTTTTTGACTCTTATCGCGGCAAGGGCTTGATGATTGGTATCAAATGCAAAGTGACAAACCTTGATGTCGTCAAAGCAGGTTATGAACACGGCCTTTTGACCGTTCCGGCCGGTGACAATGTGATCCGTCTTTTGCCACCGTTGAACATCACCCACGCCGATATCTCCGCAACACTTGAGAAGCTAGACCAAGCTGCTTTG
>RGAJ01000226.1 GCA_009920225.1 Paracoccaceae bacterium | reverse complement strand
CTTGTTGAATTTGCAAAACTGTTGTTGGGCGGTTAGGCCGCGTTTTTTCTTTGCTTAGGTCTTAAAGTCCAACATACCTTGCGTATCGGAAAATTTTACGGCACATCAGGACCAAGTAAGGAGCACTCTGATGACCCAAATGCCGACCCCGCGTGGGGCTTTGACAGCTGATCGTGATTTATCGTCTTTGACGTGGCTGCGCGTTGGGGGGCCTGCGGATTGGTTGTTTCAGCCTGCGGATTTACTGGATTTACAGGATTTTCTGCGTGATTTGCCCCGTGAGGTTGATGTTTTCCCGATGGGGGTTGGATCGAACCTGATTGTGCGGGATGGGGGATTGCGGGCTGTCGTGATCCGATTGGGGCGCGGGTTCAACCAGATCGAGATTGACGGGACAACGGTGACCGCGGGGGCGGCCGCGCTTGATGCGCATGTGGCGAAACGCGCGGCGGATGCGGGGCTTGATCTTACGTTTTTGCGCACGATCCCGGGATCTATTGGCGGGGCGGTGCGGATGAATGCGGGCTGTTACGGCAGCTATACCGCCGATCATTTTCTATCGGCGCGGGTTGTGTTGCGCGATGGGCAGATGGTCGAGCTGGGCAAGGATGATCTGAATTTCCAATATCGCCAATCTGATATGCCCGAGGGGGCGGTGTTGGTGGATGCAACCTTTCACGCGGAGCGTGCCGATCCGGATGCGTTGCATGCGCGGATGGACGCGCAATTGGCCAAGCGGGATGAAACGCAACCCACGAAAGAGCGCAGCGCCGGCAGCACGTTTCGCAACCCTGCGGGGTTTTCATCAACGGGGCGGGCAGATGATGTGCATGATCTCAAGGCATGGAAGCTGATCGATGATGCGGGTTTGCGTGGTGAATGTCTGGGTGGCGCACAGATGAGCCCAAAGCATTCCAACTTTTTGATCAACGCGGGTGGCGCAACGGCCGCAGATTTGGAAAGTTTAGGCGAATTAGTACGAAAAAGGGTTTTCCAAACCAGCGGAATAGAGTTAGTATGGGAAATCATGCGGGTCGGTGATCCGAAATAAAGACGCCCTTAAGGGTGCGACGTAAAATAAATAACGGCAAAATGCCGAAAATGAGGCCAATTGGGTATGTCGAGCAGGACAAATCCCAAGGTTGTGGTGTTGATGGGCGGGCCTTCGCGGGAGCGTGAAGTGTCGCTGTCTTCGGGGCGCGAATGTGCTACAGCCTTGCGGGATGAAGGGTTTGAAGTGATTGAACTGGACGCGGGTGCCGATTTGGCCGAGCGTCTGCGAGCGATTGCGCCCGACGTTGTTTTCAATGCATTGCATGGCCGTTGGGGCGAAGATGGCTGTGTTCAAGGCATTCTTGAATGGTTGCATATTCCTTACACGCATTCGGGTGTTTTGGCCTCGGCCCTTGCGATGGACAAGCAGCGCAGCAAAGATGTGTATCGTCGCCACGGTTTGCCCATTGTCGAGAGTATTCTTGCACCCAAAGATGCCGTGTGCACGCGGCACGTGATGGCGCCCCCTTATGTTGTGAAACCCAATTCCGAAGGATCATCGGTCGGTGTGTATCTGGTGATGGACGGGGCAAACACCCCGCCACAGCTGGACGATGCCATGCCGGACGAGGTCATGGTCGAAGCCTTTGCAAAGGGGCGCGAATTGACCACCACGGTGTTGGGGGATCGCGCCTTGGGCGTGACCGAAATCATTACCTCGGGCTGGTATGATTATCATGCGAAATATTCGGTGGGCGGATCGCGCCATGAAATCCCCGCGCAGTTGCCGTCTGAGGTGACAGAGGCCTGTTTGGACTATGCGCTTCGGGCGCACGCTGCCTTGGGTTGCCGCGGTATGAGCCGCACAGATTTTCGTTGGGACGACACCCGCGGATTGGATGGGTTGATCCTGTTGGAAACCAATACCCAACCGGGCATGACGCCAACGTCGCTTGCACCTGAGCAGGCCGCATATGTCGGAATGAGTTTCGGCGCCTTGTGCCGTTGGTTGGTGGAGGATGCATCATGCTGCCGTTGATGTCCCGTTCGCAGCGCAGTGATCCCGCGCCATCCCGTTGGGCTTATCGCATGACGCGCTTCATGCTGTCGCCGTTTTTGCGGCGCACGGTTTATTTCGGCATTCCCACTGCGGTGGTGGTGGGGGCTGTCGCGCTCTATGCCTCTGATGTCGAGCGGCGCGAACATATTGCAGGGATTTACCAAGACGCCTATCGTTCGATCATTGAACGCCCTGAATTCATGGTGAAAGTGGTTGCGATCCATGGGGCAAGCCCGGCGCTTGATCTGGAAATCCGCGATGTTTTGCCCGTTGACCTGCCGATGAGCCAATTTGATCTGGATCTGCAGGAAATTCATTCGGTTTTGACCGAATTGGACCCCATTGCCAAAGCGCGTATTCAAATCACCCAAAGTGGCACCATTCAGATTGACGTCGAAGAACGCCAACCTGCATTTTTGTGGCGCAACCGCGATACGCTTGAGGTGTTGGATGATTCAGGTGCCTTTGTGCGCTTTGCGGTGAACCGGATGGATTATCCGAACTTGCCGCTGATTGCGGGCGAGGGCGCGGATACGCAGGTGCCGCAGGCGAAATCAATCTTGGCTGCGGCGCGCCCGATTGCGGATCGCGTGCGTGGATTGGTCTATGTCGGCGAACGGCGCTGGAATGTGTTGTTGGAAAATGACCAGTCTATTTTGCTGCCCGAACGCAATCCCGTCCAAGCGATTGAACGGATGTTGGTTTTGGACCAGACCCAAGATCTTTTGGCGCGCAAAGTCTCGGTGGTGGATATGCGTCTGTCGCAACGTCCCACCATTCGTATCGCCCCTGATCAAATTGACCAAGTGATTGACACATCCCTAACCTCTACGGAGAACGACCCCCTATGAGCGAGCTATATGAATCCCAGCGCGCCATGCGCGCCATGCGAAAAGCGGCAATGCAGCGCGGTGTGATTGCAATTTTGGATTTGGGCAGCACCAAGGTCGGATGCCTTGTTCTGCGCTTTGACGGGATGGAGCCCGCGATTGACGCTGATGGGATCACCTCGCTTGCGGGGCAGTCGGGCTTTCGTGTGATTGGCGCGGCAACGACGCGATCACGCGGCATCGAATTTGGCGAAATTTCATCCATGGCCGAAGCCGAACGCGCCATTCGCACAGCGCTGCAATCGGCGCAAAGCATGGCCAAAGTGCGTGTGGATCACGTGATCGCAAGCTTTTCTGGCGGCAGTCCACGTTCATACGGATTGACGGGTGAGGTTGGTATTGAAAACCAATTGGTCACCGAACAAGATATCGCGCATGTTTTGGCGTCTTGTGACGTTCCAGATTACGGGGCAGGGCGCGAGGTATTACATGCGCAACCGGTGAATTTTGCATTGGATCATCGCTCTGGCCTGTCTGATCCGCGCGGTCAAATTGGGCATTCGTTGTCCACGGATCTGCATATGTTGACTGTGGATCAAAAGGTGATCCGCGATCTGGCCTATTGCGTGAAGCGGTGTGATCTGGAATTGGCAGGCGTTGCGTCATCGCCCTATGCCGCGGGGCTCGCGTCATTGGTGGAAGACGAACAAGAACTGGGTGCGGCCTGTATCGATATGGGCGGCGGAACTACGTCAATTTCGATTTTCATGAAAAAGCACATGATTTTCGCGGACACGGTTTGTCTTGGGGGCGACCATGTGACCCGTGATATTTCGATGGGGTTGCAGGTGCCTGTGGCCACCGCCGAAAAGATCAAAACCCGCAACGGCGGTTTGTACGCAACAGGCATGGATGATCGCGATATGATCGAAGTGGGCGGGGAAACAGGTGATTGGGAACATGACCGACGCACGGTCAGCCGCACAGAATTGATTGGCATCATGCGCCCCCGCGTCGA
>RGAJ01000225.1 GCA_009920225.1 Paracoccaceae bacterium | reverse complement strand
CCAAATGCGCGACCTCATGTGCGGCGACGTAATTTAAAATTTCAGGCGGGGCCATAATCAACCGCCACGAATACATCAATTGTCCCTGCGAACTACACGACCCCCACCGCGACCGCGTGTCCCGCAAGACCAAACTGGAATAGCGCACCCCCAATTGCGCCGCATAGTGATCGGAACTGCGCGCCAATGCATCGCGCGCCTGAACCTTCAGGAACCCCTTGATCGCAGCGCCGGTTGACTTGGCAGCACGGCCAACCGACACCACACCATCATCCACCCGAACCCCACGATGGGCGCCTGTGGTGATGGCGTACATCTGTCCCGCAATCGCGATCTGTCCACCATGCACCACCGCCATTTGCCGCGGCATAGACGACAGGTTTTGCGCAATCCAATCCTGCTTGGCTGTTACGAAAGCCAAATACTCCTTCTCAGGGACACGCGGCGGACCGCTCAGCGTGACTTTGCCATCCAAAGAAGAGATTCTAAGTGACAACCGACGTGCCCGCGCAGAATGGCGGACCAAGACCGAAATTTCTGGGTATTTTGGCAAAAAAATCTGTTTCATTTGCGGTCCAAAACGGTTTATTCAGAACTTTGAACAAAAATCAGCGTCAAAGCCTTTGACATGTCCTGTGTCTTATGGCAGTTGGCGCAGACCGTCGACAAGACCAAAAGATTCAAAGGGGACAGCTATGCCCAAAGAAGAATGGGGTGTAAAGCGCCTTTGCCCAACGACCGGCAAACGCTTTTATGACCTAAACAAAAACCCGATCGTCAGCCCATACACTGGCGAAGTCGTTGAACTTGACCTTACAAAAGGCCGAATGATTGCGTCTGACGCAGCAGATCGTTCGAATCCAGCAAACGCCGTGTCCGATGAG
Source organism: Paracoccaceae bacterium (assembly GCA_009920225.1). Classification (GTDB taxonomy): domain Bacteria; phylum Pseudomonadota; class Alphaproteobacteria; order Rhodobacterales; family Rhodobacteraceae; genus CAJXSD01. Next base: position 3,020 of record RGAJ01000225.1, on the reverse strand, counting down.
GATGATATCGTATTGGATGATGATGATGTGGATGTGGATCTAGACGACGAACTGTTGGATGATGATGATGACGACAACGTTTCGTTGGACGACATCGCCGACATGTCCGCAGACGACGACGAATCATAATTTACAACGCAGGGGGCATTTTCCACTTGATCATGCCCTTTGCTTTGCATAATTAGCGTCTGTGCAAGACGCACTTTGGGGCCTTAGCTCAGCTGGGAGAGCGCTACAATGGCATTGTAGAGGTCAGGGGTTCGATCCCCCTAGGCTCCACCAAATTCCCCACCAGATAGAACCTGTTGCGACAGCGCTTTAGCTGTTTACTTTGTGATATTTTTATTGTCTGATCGCGAATAATCAGCGCAACTTTCAAAAATATCCATCAAATGTCTTATATCGAAAACGTCAAAACCTTTGTTCGGGTGTATGAACTGGGCAATATGTCTGCGGCGGCGCGGGATCAGCGGATTTCGCCGGCGGTTGCGTCGTCTCGGGTGTCGCAGCTTGAGGATCATTTGGGCGTCCGCCTGTTTCAACGCACAACGCGCAATCTCACCCCAACCGAACAAGGGCGGTTGTTCTACACTGGCGCGCAACGGGTGCTTGAGGCGATTGACGAAGCCGAAGCAAATGTCCAAGACATCACCCAAAGCCCGCGCGGGTCATTGTACGTTGCGACACCGTTGGGCATCGGGCGACGCTGGGTTGCGCCCGCTGTGCCGCAGTTCAAGGAACGCTATCCTTTGATCGACGTGCGCCTGCGCATGTCGGACCGCAAAGTCGACCTGACCGCCGAAGGACTGGACGTGGCATTTTTTCTAGGCAATCCAGAGGATTCCACACTAAAGATGCGCAAGTTTTCGGATTGCTCACGACTGCTGTGTGCATCGCCTAAATATCTGGAAAAAAGGGGCGTTCCCACATCCCCCGACCAATTGACCGACGGCACACATGATTGTTTGAACCTGCGCTTTCCCGGTGCACAAGAATTCCAATGGACCTTGCAAACCCAATCGGGCGTGAAACGCTATGCGATCACAGGCCCGTTTGAATCGGATGATGGTGATGTTCTGACCCAATGGGCGCTCGACGGGCATGGGATTATCCTCAAACCCTATTTCGAGGTCGCAAAGCACCTGCGAGACGGATCGCTTGTCGCGGTACTGCCTGACGCCAGGCCCACGTCGGTGCAGATCGGTTGCCTCTACCCACACCGCCGCAAACAAGACCCAAAGACGCGGACCTTTATCGATTTCATATCCAATATAATCGGTGCCGAACTGTCCTCAATGCCCACACACTAAGGCCCGAAGGCCCGTCTGAAACACGTCGGTATTGCGTTGGTAAAACGTCGGTTCATGCGCGTTTATTTGGGGCCCGATCAGCTTCCGCGATACGTCGAATACCCAAATGGCGACAACAGAAGGGGAACATGGTAATGGGCCGCTTCGCTCATGCCGAAACGGATCGGCACGACGTCCAAGAAGCGGGGGCTTTCGGGAGGGGTTCCTGTGGCATCCAGATACGCACCGGCGTGGAACACCAATTCATAGGTGCCGATTTCGAATTCGTCGGCTGGCAAAATCTGGCTATCGGTGCGGCCATCGGCGTTTGTGGTCAGGCTGCGGATGTGTTCGCGGGTCTCGCCCGTGATGCGATAGAGGTCAATCGCCAATCCTGCAGCGGGGCAGCCGCGGGCTGTGTCCAAAACATGCGTTGTAAGGTATCCTGACATATCTGTATTCCATCCAATGTTTTCGGGTATCATGCCTTAAAACTCGGCAAATGGGTACCTGTCAGAAAATATGTAACTGCTTCAAATTATTTTTGAAAGTACTGGGGATTTATTTGTTTTACAAGTTAACCAATCAGCGGGGGATCATATGACACGCTATCAACGAAATATGTTGGGATACGGGGCGAGGCCCCCGAATGCGCAGTGGCCAAATGGGGCCAAGATCGCGGTTCAGTTCGTTGTAAATTACGAAGAAGGCGGTGAAAACTGCGTTCTGCATGGCGATGCCGCGTCCGAGGCCTTTTTGTCCGAAATCGTCGGCGCCGCGCAATGGCCAGGCCAACGCCATTGGAACATGGAAAGCATCTATGAATATGGGGCGCGTGCTGGGTTCTGGCGCTTGCATCGATTGTTCACCGAACTGAACATTCCTGCGACGGTCTATGGCGTGGCCAGCGCCTTGGCCCGCAGCCCTGAACAGGTCCGCGCGATGCAAGACGCGGGTTGGGAAATCGCCAGCCACGGGTTGAAATGGGTCGAACACAAGGACATGGATCCCGACGCCGAACGCGCGCAGATTGCCGAAGCGGTGCGTCTGCATACCGAAGTCACGGGCGAACGCCCCTATGGGTGGTATACGGGCCGGTGTTCGGTGAACACGGTTCCCTTGGTCGCAGAAGAAGGCGGCTTTGCCTATATCAGCGACACGTATGACGATGACCTGCCCTATTGGATTGAGATTGATGGCCGCGATCAATTGATCATTCCCTATACGCTTGACGCCAACGACATGCGCTTTGCCACGCCGCAGGGGTTCAATTCGGGGGATCAGTTCTATGCCTATCTAAAAGACAGCTTTGACGCGCTCTATGCCGAAGGAAACGCAGGTCAGGCCAAGATGATGTCCATCGGTTTGCATTGTCGGTTGATCGGGCGTCCGGGGCGTGTCATGGCGTTGCGTCGCTTCATGGAATATGCGGCATCCCATGCGGATGTGTGGTTCCCGCGTCGCATTGATATCGCGCGTCATTGGGCGCAAATCCATCCGCCAAAACGGTATGAACGCCCGTCACAGATGGAACGGGATCGGTTTGTCAGCCTCTACGGTGGGATCTTTGAACATTCCGCGTGGATTGCCGAAGGTGCGTTTGATTTGGAATTGGGGCCAGCGCATGATACAGCGCGCGGTTTGCACAATGCGCTTTGCCGTGTGTTTCGATCCGCAAGCGCGGATCAGCGCATGGGCGTTTTGCGCGCCCACCCCGATTTGGCGGGCAAG
>RGAJ01000224.1 GCA_009920225.1 Paracoccaceae bacterium | reverse complement strand
ATATGGCGCGGGATCGGGTTTGCGCGTCGGCAAGGTATCGGCCCCGATCAAACAATCAAACTGGTCTATGACCCCCATATTGGTCAATAAGATGCGGGCCAAATGTTCAGGCTTGTTGGTACAGATGACGGCCTTGTCCCCCCGTGACCGCAGATCAGACACCGCGCGCAGGGCGTTTGGGAAAAACCGCGTATGGGTATCAATCGCCGTTTCATAGGCGGAGAGTAGAACGGGGTAATAGGCATCAATCAACGCCTCGTCATGTTCGCGCCCAACACGCGACAATCCAAGGCGCAGCATCGCACGCCCCCCCCGCACAGCCGTTGCCGTATCGCGGACGGGATCCAACCCCTCAATCCCAATTTTTTGGAAACAGACGTTTGCCGCTGCAATCAAATCCCCGCTCGTATCGGCCAAGGTCCCATCTAGATCAAAAACGACTGTACGCATGTAACCCCCAAGTTTAGGCGAATTTCTGCCATGCCTTGAAACAAAGCGCAACCTAAGTTGACCCTATAGCCCCTTGCGTCTGTGGGATATCTCGCTAAAAGTCGGCACAACCAAAAGGAACCCACATGAGTACAGCAGTTGTTATTCTGGCCGCAGGCAAAGGCACTCGGATGCAATCCGACCTGCCCAAAGTGCTTCATCCCCTCGCCCAAGTGCCTTTGTTGGCGCATGCGATCAGATCCGCGCGGTTCTCGGACCCCGATCATATGGTGATTGTGGCAGGTCACGGATTTGATCGTGTGGTCAAAGCCGCCAACACCTTTGCCCCTGATGCAACTGTGGTTGAACAGACCGAACAATTGGGCACGGGCCATGCGGTGGCGCAGGCAAAATCGCAGCTCGCAGATTTTGACGGGGATATGATCGTTCTATACGGCGACACCCCTTTCATCAGCGACACAACGATCGAAGCCATCACAGCCGCACGCGCGAACGCCGATTTGGTGGTGTTGGGATTCCACGCCGCCGATCCTGGTCGGTATGGGCGCCTTGTCACCCAAGGTGATCGGCTAGAGCGGATCGTCGAATTCAAAGACGCAACCGACGCAGAACGTGCCATCACCCTGTGCAACAGTGGCGTCATGGCCGCGAAGGCGCAGGATTTATTCGCATGGATCGATCAAATCGACAATTCCAATGCATCGGGGGAATATTACCTGACCGATTGTGTGGCGATTGCCGTGTCGCAAGGCAAGACAGCCACTGTTGTCCTATGTGACGAAGCCGAAACTTTGGGTGTGAATTCGCGCGCCGAATTGGCCCAAGCGGAAACCGCGTTCCAAGCCAAAATGCGCGCAGACATGTTAGAGAACGGCGTGACACTCTATGCGCCTGAAAGCGTTTATTTTTCATATGACACCGCGATTGGTCGTGACTGTTTGATTGAACAAAATGTGGTTTTTGGCCCCGATGTCACTGTTGAGAGCGGCGCAACAATCCGCGCCTTTTCCCATTTGGAAGGGTGCCATGTATCGCGTGACGCTGTCGTTGGCCCCTATGCCCGACTGCGCCCAGGTGCGGAACTGTCCGAAGGTGTCAAAATCGGAAACTTTGTCGAGGTGAAAAACGCACTGATCGGCGAAGGATCCAAGGTCAATCACCTAAGCTATATTGGTGATGCAGACATCGGCAAAGGTTCCAACATTGGTGCGGGGACAATTACCTGTAACTACGACGGGGTGATGAAACACCGCACGGAAATCGGCGACAATGTCTTTGTTGGATCAAACACGATGTTGGTGGCCCCCGTTTCATTGGGCAACAATTCCATGACCGCAAGCGGATCGGTCATTACAAAAGACGTCGCCGCCACCGATTTGGCGATTTCACGTGCAGAACAATCGAACAAAAAAGGCATGGCGGTCAAATTATTTGAAATGTTGAAAAAACGTAAAGCAAAACGCGATTTGGAGAAATCATAATGTGTGGGATCGTTGGGGTTCTGGGACATAATCAAGTTGCCCCGATTTTAGTCGAAGCGCTGCGTCGTTTAGAATATCGCGGTTATGACAGCGCTGGCATTGCGACTGTGAACAAAGGCGCGCTCGAACGTCGGCGCGCGGTGGGCAAGCTTGTCAATCTGTCGGATCTTTTGGTGCACAATCCGTTGGCAGGTCATGCTGGTATCGGCCACACACGGTGGGCAACCCATGGCGCGGCAACAGAACACAACGCCCATCCGCATGCATGTGGCCCCGTGACTGTGGTGCATAACGGCATTATTGAAAACTTCCGTGCATTACGTGAAAAACTTGCCCCGCATGGATTGTCCGCATCGACAGACACAGACACCGAAACAGTGGCAATGCTCTGCGCCTATCACTTGGCGCAAGGGTTGGACCCAGAGGCCGCCGTAAAAGCAACAGTGGCAGAGCTTGACGGCGCCTTTGCCTTGTTGTTCCTGTTCGAGGGTCAAGAGGATTTGATGATCGCCGCCCGCAAGGGCAGCCCCTTGGCCATCGGTCACGGCGACGGCGAAATGTACGTCGGATCAGATGCGATTGCTTTGGCCCCGATGACTGACCAAATCACCTATCTTGAAGAAGGCGACATTGCCTTTGTCACCCGCGCGGGGGCAAAGATCATCGATGTCAATGGACAGCTGGCCAACCGTGCAAAGCAAAAAATCGAAACCCAAGCCACGGTCATCGATAAAGCGGGTCATAAGCATTTCATGACCAAGGAAATCTATGAACAGCCCGTCGTCATGTCCGAAGCCCTGTCGCGTTACGCTCCAAATGGCGCACCGGCCTTCCCAGAGGCATTGGATTTTTCACGCTTTGACCGCATCGTCATGGTGGCCTGTGGGACGGGGTATTATTCTTGTTTAACGGCGAAGTATTGGTTTGAACAAATTGCCCGCATCCCATGTGAGGTCGATGTCGCGTCAGAATTCCGATACCGCGAACCGCCCATCGCGCCACGGACATTGGCGATTTTCGTCAGCCAATCGGGTGAAACTGCCGATACATTGGCCGCCCTGCGCTATGCCCAAGGCAAGGCGGATATGATCGTGTCTTTGGTCAACGTTGGAACATCCAGCATCGCACGCGAGTCTGATTTGGCCTTGGCCATTCTTGCGGGGATCGAAGTGTCGGTTGCATCGACCAAGGCCTATACCAACCAATTGACGCTCTTGGCGTTAATGGCGTTGGCGTGCGGTCAACAAAAAGGCGTCGTTTCTGACGAACAGGTCGCAACCTATGTCTCTGAGCTGCGCGGCGTACCAGATTTAATGCGGCAAGCGTTGAAATTGGACGCGCAGATCGCGGATATGGCAAATGCACTTGCCCCTGCGCAATCGGTGTTGTTTTTGGGACGGGGCGCGATGTTTGCCACCGCTCTTGAAGCGGCGCTTAAAATGAAAGAGCTGTCTTATATCCACGCCGAAGCCTATGCATCAGGCGAATTGAAACATGGGCCAATCGCCCTTATTGATCCGACCCTGCCTGTGGTTGTCTTTGCACCTTTTGATCGGCTCTTTGATAAGACCGTGTCGAATATGCAAGAAGTCATGGCTCGGCACGGCAATGTCACCTTGATCACTGATGCAAAAGGTCTGTCCGAGGCAAGTGCAGGCACGCAAAACCGTTTGGAACTGCCGATCACAGGGGACTTGTCCGGCCCGATTGTCTATGCATTGCCCGCGCAATTGTTGGCGTATCACACCGCCATGGCAAAGGGCACGGACATCGATCAACCCCGAAATCTGGCAAAATCGGTAACGGTGGAATGACCCCTGAACAGGCGCTTGATCTGATTTCGGCACATGCAGATGCGCAAAAAGCCGCAGAAAAACAGGGTTATATGAAAATTGACCGCCCCTATCTTGGGGTGGGAAATGATGTTTTGAATGATTTGGCAATGGATTGGCGCCAAACGCTCGATATCGACGCACGTGTGGAC
>RGAJ01000223.1 GCA_009920225.1 Paracoccaceae bacterium | reverse complement strand
GTGCAAAAAACCCGTGCAGTGTGACAATCAAACCAGTGGCACAAGGGTGGTTGTGGTGCTCGGTTCTGGTGGGGCATCATTCATCCAACGGCGCACCACTGACGCCGACCGCCAACCCAGCACCATGACCTACACTGCTGAGCAAGTTGCCACTCTGATGAACACCATCGTGGCGCAATCTCAACCCCAGAGTGTATCTCAAACTGCCCCAGTTCTTGATCCTATCGACGCTAAGATCAAGGCAGAAACTGATACAAAGGTTGCTGAAAAGATGGCAATTTATCAACAGAAAGTTGAGCAAATTGCATTCATCAATGCAACTTTTCAGGTGATTCTGGAAGAAACTCTAGGCACCGCTGCGGCGGAGTTGATTGTTAAAATGCTGGACAAATCCCGCATCAGTAACAACGACTTCCACAGATTTATCGGTGCTTATACTCTCCCAGGCATCAAAGATGATCTGCACAAGCGTAACCTGATTCGCGTAGTTTCTGCAATTTATCGCCTGAAAGTTAAGGATCTGAGTGATGCTCAAAAGTCCTCTTTGCGGTCGATTGTGAAGTATTCTACCGCTTGCCCTCATTGTGGTACCATCGCTTACCAGTTGGTGCAACGTTTGGGAATCCAGGGTGTGACAGTTCGCTAAGTTGCACACGGGGGGAGCACTGACTCCCCCCGTGCCCTGTAGGATAACCTCAGTTCACACCACTGAACCAATGACCAACCGCGTCACCATCACCCGAATCTCTGGCAACAGCAAGACGGGACCGATCACCACCACGCGCACAGATCGCGCTACCTGCCCCACTACCTGCCCTTTCTACGATGCAGGTTGCTACGCTACTTTGGGGCGTGAGCGGATTCAATGGGACCGCCTGAATCGCTCTGAAACTGGCGTGAATTGGGATGAGTTTGTGTCACAAATTCGCCGAATTGTGCCTAACGGTGTTCTGTGGCGACACAATACTGCTGGCGATCTGCCACACAATGATGGTTTGATTGATTATCTGAAACTCAAACAGTTAATCAATGCAAACAAAGGTAAAAAAGGTTTCACCTATTCTCACCACATTCTGAACGATCATAACATCATCGCTCTGCAGAATGCGAACGGGTTAGGTTTCACCGTGAACGCATCTTGTGAGTCGGTTGATGATGCTGACCGCGTGATGAGTGAGCATAACATTCCTGCTGTTGCAGTTGTTCACTCTGAAGAAAAGCGTCGGTTCTTCACAACAACTAACGGGCGGAAGGTTATCACTTGCCCCGCAGCATTGCACCCGGGTAAGGTAACCTGTGCCACTTGCGGTTTGTGTCAACAATCCGACCGTGAGTTTGTTATAGCGTTTCCTGCACACGGCGCTTCAAAGAAAAAAGTTAATGCCATTGTGACAGTCTGAGAACCTGCACACGGGGGGCGCGGATGCCCCCCACCCATCCTGTAGACTTACAGAGTCAACCGCAAACGACACCATGGCAACCGCAACCGACTTCACGATCAGCGCAGCAGTCAACAGCAGCGCCATTGCCCATCTTGAGATCATTCGCGCAGAAGGTGATTGTTACGATCTGTTGGTAACATTCAACAGTAGCGACAAAGTATACCGCTACGCTTGGGAAGATGAAGGAGAGTGTGAGCGTTGGTTTGCACTTCTCTCAAACGATGAAGACAAAGCGGCGACAAGTTGGGGGCAATTGTTTAACCGTGCTCTGAAGCATGGTGACATTGAACAGATCGAAGTCTGATCCTAAAGTATAAAAGAGGGGGCAACTTTCGCCCCCTTTCTTTATACTTTTTTTTATAATACCGGCAGGCAGGGGGCGTGGCGACCATTTCATCATCAGGCGTACCCCCGCCCTCTTTCGATTGTCCCCATAGTCTACAGGCACCACCGACCCATAAAACCTCTGCAGTGGACGGTTTGACCGCTGGCACAACCTGGATGGATCTGCCCCCCATCTGCCCCCATACTGGTATCAGTTCACCACACCACACCGATGAACTTCCACCTTCTCACCCGTATCGCTGTTCGCAGCATCCTGATTCAGCAGGGTGCCATGAGAGGCGCTGAGATCGTCCGCAGCATGGGTCTGGATCCTGCTCGCCACAAGGGCACCATCCATGCTGTTCTGGTCGATCTGGAGCGCCTTGGAACCCTCTCAGCAACGCGCCATGAAAAGACGGGCAAGCGTGAGTATTGGAGCATTGAACCCGATGCGATCCGCTGGCGTGATCGCATCGTTGCTGCTCTGATCGGTTGACCCATACGGGAGAGGTTGACCCCTCTCCCTTCCTATGGTAGGATTCCTGCAGTTCGCCAATTCTTTATTTTTTACAACAATGGAAACTGTGATTGCGTTTTCTGATGAGTTTGAGATTGTTGAAGATCCTTCAAACTTTGTTCACATCATGGATGGTGAGCAAACTGTTCGTATTTCCATGCCTCGGGATATTCTGAATGACCTTGTGAGGCAAATATACAGTAGGGTAGACTTTCATATGTAGTAGGGTAGACTTTCTCTTATTAGTTCACACCACACCACTCAATGAACTATCCCATCACCAACGCCCGTCAGATTGAAGAGGATCGGGCACTTGATCTTCAGGAGTACATTGAAGAAAACTGGGGAGATCTTCAAGAGTTTTGGAATCATGAAGACTTCCCCATTGATGAGTACGGATACTGCATTCAAAAGTAACATTTAAGGGGAGCAAATTCGCTCCCTTTTTTTATACTTTTGCTCCTGACAATAGGTTCTACCTTCATCCTAGCACGCCACCCCCACCTTAGGTCAACCCCCTGACCGATAAGGATTCCTGATCGTTCGACCCCTTGACTCTGGCACCGTTTGGACCCATACTACCTTCAGTTCACACCACACCACCGTGATCGCCAACTACGCCACCGCTGAAGACTTCGCCACCTGGGAGGCAAAGGCAAAGACCATGACCGACGCAGAACTGCTCTGGAGCGCCCAGGATGCCCGCCGCGCTGCTGAAGCGATGCGCGGATGGAATCCCATTGCTGAGGGACGCTACGATGATGAGGCGCACACCTATGGCGATGAGATCCGCCGCCGTCGTGCCAACCGCTGAACCGTCCACAAGGGGGATTGCAAGATCCCCCTCCGTGCCCTTATACTGATCTCAGTTCACACCACACCACCGATGCGAACCTTCTCACCTGCCACCGATCTCAATACCCGCCAACTGGTCTGGGCATACCTTAAGAACGGTTCCCCCGTCTGCGCTAAGGGTGAACCTGGCATCCTCACCGCAGTGGAGATCGCAGGGTTCTACTTTAAGAAGTACGGCGAACCGCTGAAACCGCTGGCGGTCTGATACAATACATGGGAGGGGATTCGATCGATCTCCTCCTCTCTCCCCCCCCCAACTACCATGCAAACATTCCTCACCGCCGATGAAATTCTCCAGTTAGTTACAACTGGAATCGTTGAACTTACTGATGATCTTATGCTCAGAATGCCAGAATCTTACGAAGATTCAGAATGGTACAATGACCCCAACAATGTAATTTCAAAGCATCATTATTGAGTGGTAGTTTCTTCTTTTCTTATCATCATGACCATTGCAACTTTACATTCTGAGTGGCAAATCGCTTTTGCAGAATGGCATCGTCACCGTACTGAAGAAACCGAGCAGAATGAAAAGAATGCTCGCATCAATTATCTTTCCCTCATTCGTGAAATGAGAAAAGCAAAGATTAAGTCTCGACAAGAATAGTCTAGACTAGATTCACACATCACATCTAGACTAGATTCACACACATTCATCATACAATCTCGTCGAGATCACACATACACATCTCGACGAGAATACACATACACATCTCGTCGAGAATACACATACACATCTCGTCGAGAATACACATACACATCTCGTCGAGAATACACA
>RGAJ01000222.1 GCA_009920225.1 Paracoccaceae bacterium | reverse complement strand
ATCACGCAACCTTTTTCTTTTTCGATCTACCCACCCACGATGGCAGCCAGTCTTGATGTGCGTCAATCAATTCGTCAACCATCTGCCAAATTTGGTCGAGATCCAATTCGGCCCCGGTGTGCGGATCCATCATCGCAGCATGATAGATATGGTCGGGGTTTTCTGTCAGCAAGGCTTGGACCGTAAGGTCTTGGACATTGATGTTTGAGCGCATAATCGCGGCCAGTTGGGGCGGCAAAGTATCCACGCGCGTTGGTTGGATGCCGTTGCGATCCACCAGACAGGGCACTTCAACCGCGCAGCCTTCGGGGAGTGCGGGAATATATCCTTTGTTCGCAATGTTGCCATAGATCACACTTGGCGTTCCCGTCCAAACCGAATTCATGATTTCGGAGGCATATTCAACCGAATTGGGCACATCGATTTTGTCGACGTTTTTGTACCCGTCCAATTCGTCTTTCCAACGCGCGATTTGTTCGACACAGCGTTTGGGATATTCGTCCAAAGGAATGCCAAACCGTTCAATAATGTCTGGACGATCACGTTTTATGAACCATGGTACATATTCGGCAAAATGTTCGGAACTTTCGGTGGCAAAGTATCCCACACGTTTCATCATTTCATATCGTACCTTGTTTGGACAGCGTGGGTTCCAACTGCTTTCTGGACGGGGGAAGATGCCATCCGCATAGCCTTTGTGCAGATCAGGATAAAGATTGCGATAGCTGCCGTCGTCCATGATTTCTTCGAACTTCAGGAAATAGGCCACGTGGTTGATACCCGCGGACAGGTAGCGAATTTTGCTCACAGGAATTTTTAGATCGGACGCCAATTCATTCGCCGTATGTTGCACCGAATGGCACAGGCCCACTTGTTTGATGCGCGGATATTTCGCCGCAATCGCCCAAGTATTGATGGCCATCGGGTTCACATATTGCAGCATGACGGCGTCTGGACACACCTCAAGAATATCTTCGCAAATGGACCAAAGGTGTGGGACAGTGCGCAACCCCCGCATGATGCCGCCGATCCCTAATGTATCAGCAATCGTTTGACGCAGGCCGAATTTTTTGGGAACTTCAAAATCTGTGACGGTACACGGCTCATATCCGCCAATTTGAAACGCAACCACGACGAAATCCGCGCCCTCTAGCGCTTCTTTCTGGTTTAGATGCAGCGAATATGTTGCAGGCGCACCAAGGGACGACACCAATTTCTGAAAAACCATTTCGCTTTCTTTTAGGCGTTGTTCGTTGATATCCATCAAGGCGACATGCGCACCTTTCAACGCATCGCGTTGCAACACGTCGCCAATGATATTTTTCATGAAAACAGTTGATCCTGCACCGATAAAGGTAATTTTTGGATTTGCCATGTTTGGTTCCTTCATTTTTTGGCGATCACGCCAAGACGTTGAACGCCGCGTTCACAAGGCGACGGGTGTAGTCAGTTTGCGGGTGGTCTAGAACGTGCTGCGTCAAACCTGTTTCGATAACATTGCCATGCTGCATGACAATCACATTATGGCACAGTGCTTTGACAACCTTTAGATCGTGACTGATAAACATATAGCTTAGGTCATGTTTGGCCCGCAGATCGCGCAGCAATTCGATAATTTGTGCTTGGATCGACAAATCCAATGCAGAGGTCGGTTCATCCAAAAGGATAAATTTTGGTCGCAAAACCAACGCCCGCGCAATCGCAAGCCGTTGACGTTGTCCGCCCGAAAATTCATGGGGAAAGCGCTGCATCGCATCAAATGGCATTTGCACATCAAAGAGCGCCTTGGCGATCATGTCTTCGCGGTCTTTGGCGGATGTGCCTATCCCGTTTACAATCAAACCTTCTTCTAGAATTTGACGAATGATCATGCGCGGATTGAGCGATGAAAACGGATCTTGGAATACAACCTGAATTTTGGTGCGATAGGGGCGCATTTCATGCCGTGTCAGGTGATCAATACGATCGCCGTCAAATGTGATATGTCCTGCATTCGCTTTTAACAGGCGCACCATGGCCATGCCCAGCGTGGTTTTGCCCGACCCGCTTTCGCCAACGATGCCAAGGGTTTCACCACGACGCACAGTCGCAGAAATATCATTGACCGCAATCAGATCAGTATATTTGCGGTTGAAAAACCCACCTTGCGCCAGCTTGAACGACACACGCATTTTTTGCGCTGTCATCAACGGGGGGGCTGCATCAGGTAAAGGATCTGGGTGACCTTTTGGTTCGCTGGCCAAAAGATGTTTCGTATAAGCATGCTGTGGGTTTTCAAAAACCTCGCGCGTGATACCCTGTTCAACCACTTCGCCATAGCGCATGACAACAACACGATCAGATGTCTTTTCTACGACGGTCAAATCATGGGTAATCAAAATCACTGCCATGTTGTGGCTTTGTTGCAAGGACTTGAGCAGGGACAGTATTTCCGCTTGCACCGTCACGTCAAGCGCTGTGGTAGGTTCATCGGCAATCAGTAAATCGGGTTTGTTTGCCAAGGCCATTGCAATCATGACGCGCTGACGTTGACCACCTGACATTTCATGCGGATATTGATCCAGACGGGCTTCGGGGCTTGGCAATTGAACTTCGCGAAACAACCGCAAGGTTTCATCACGTGCGGCCTTTTTCGACATGGGGCGGTGAACCTGAATAATTTCGGCCACTTGTTCCCCAACCCTATAAATAGGGTTCAGCGATGTCAGGGGTTCTTGGAAAATCATCGAAATCCGATTGCCGCGAATGGATTGCATCTGCAATTCAGAAAAGTTCGAGATTTCCTGACCCTCAAACCAGATTTTGGTGTCGCCCCCAACACGGGCGTTTTCGGCCAACATCGACATGATGGCGCGCGCGGTTACGGATTTCCCCGAACCCGATTCACCCACAACGGCCAATGTTTCCCCGCGCGCAACCTGATAGGACACACCGCGCACCGCCTGTACCGTGCCCGTAACGGTTTTAAAATCAACCGCGACGTTTTCAATTTTCAACAAAGGCTCAGTCATTTGAATACGGGTCCATTGCGTCGCGCAGCCCATCGCCAAAGGCATTGAAGGCCAAAACAGAAAGCACAATCATTCCAACAGGTGCCATCAACCAAGGCGCTGCGGCAAAGGATTGGAAGTCGCGCACTTGGTTCAACATGGTGCCCCAACTGACCATAGGAGCCTGCACACCAACGCCCAAGAATGACAAAAAGCTTTCTAACAGGATGACTTCTGGCAATTGATACGTCGCCCACACGATAATATGCGATGACGTGTTAGGGACGATATGGCGAAAAATGATACGCTTGTCTGACGCGCCCACAGCCACGGCCGAGCGTACATAATCCATGGATCGAATGGCAATCACCTTGCCACGCAATTCACGCGAAAGATCTGCCCATCGCAGCAAAACAAGGATCGCCGCAAACAGGATAAACACCATCATCGGTTCTGCGCGTCGCGGCAGAATAGCGACTAAGGCAAGGTAGAGAGGCAGATCAGGAAAGGATTTCACAAATTCCACAACACGCTGCACGATCATGTCAAATCGACCGCCAAAATATCCCGACGATACGCCGACAACCGTACCAATGACACAGGCCGCTGCCATCACCAACACACCCATCAACAGCGTGATGCGCGTACCGTCGATCATGCGCGAAAACACATCACGACCCAAGGAATCTGTCCCCAGAAAATGTACGAAACCCCCATCCATCGTTCCAACCAGTCGGGTCTCAAATGTCATTCCGAATAGCCGGTAGGGATCGCCTTTTACAAAAAAAGCAAGGTTTTGCCGTTGTTCTGGATCAGGGACAAAGGTGATTTCAAAAGTGTTCGGATCCATGTCTTCGCGAAATCCCAAGACATAGGGGCGTGTGAGCCCGCCTTCAGGCGCGATGAAATGCACCATTTGGGGGGGTGAATAAATCGCCGA
>RGAJ01000221.1 GCA_009920225.1 Paracoccaceae bacterium | reverse complement strand
TTCGTGCCAACCGTCTTCGCAAATCGGTGATCCAATGCGCAGATCATCAACGACATACGGACCCGATACAGGCCCCGATGTATATAGGCGCACTTCGTCAAATACGGTTTCATTTGGCAAATGGTGTTTCTTGACCGTGCTTTTGATCTTGCCACCAGACAGAATGAAATAGGCATTGTACAAATCACCATCTTCGACCCATGGGCCACCGATTGCGATGGCAGGACCATCCGCGCATGTGGTTGCCAAATCTTGGATCGCTTGGATTGCATCGGTGTGAAACGCGGGCTTCATCACCAAATCTTGGGTGTTATAGCCTGTGATAAACATTTCAGGAAAGGCAACCAAATCGGCGCCTTGGGCCTTGGCCATGTCCCACGTCTTTTGCGCCATCGCACAATTGCCTGCGATATCGCCCACGGTTGGATTGACCTGCGCAAGGGTAATACGGAATTGCTTTGCCATAACGCTTTCCTTTTTTCTTTCCATTGATTTAACAGATTACCCCCGAAGGAAAAGACACATTTGCCGAATATCCTAAATTTCATGGGGTTTGATCAAAATCCGCTTGAGCCCATCAAAGACCAAGCGCTAGGATCGCATCAAACACGAGGATCCCATGAAAGCGTTTGAATTTCCCATCGGCCTACACACATCGCCGCAGTTTGCGACAAAGCCACCGCGCGACACGGATGTTGTCATCATCGGCGGTGGGATCATTGGGATTATGTCGGCCTATTTTCTGGCCCAACGTGGCCTGCGCACCTGTGTCGTGGAAAAAGGCCGCGTGGCCTGTGAACAATCATCACGCAACTGGGGTTGGATCCGCCAACAAGGGCGCGATGCGGCGGAACTGCCCATTATGATGGAGGCAAACCGCTTATGGCAAGAAATCGCCGCAAAACTAGACACTGACATTGGTCTTACCCGAGGTGGGATCACCTATATGTCACGCACCGAAAAACGTGCGGCAAGTTTTGAACGGTTTACAAAAATCGCGGCCGAACATGGATTGGATACGCGCCTGTTGTCGTCAAAAGACCTGCGTCAGCATATCCCCGGAATGCAGCGTGATTTCGTGATGGGGATGGTGACGCCTTCGGATCTGCGCGCGGAGCCATGGTTGGCGGTGCCTGCGATTGCCAGACTGGCAGCCTCGGTTGGGGTGGAAATCGTCGAACACTGTGCTGCTCGCAGCCTCGATATATCCGCAGGGCGTGTTTCGGGTGTGGTCACGGAACATGGCCGCATCTCAGCGCCCCATGTTTTGTTGGCGGGCGGGGCATGGTCTTCGCTGTTTTTGCAAAACCATGGGATTTCCATTCCGCAGCTCAGCGTGCGGGCAACCGTCGTTGCGACCCAGCCGATGGAACAGGTTTATACCGGCGGCGCAACAGATGAGCATATCGCGTTTCGCGCACGACAAGACGGAGGCTATAGCTTGGCCACGGGGATCACACATGATCTGTACTTGGGGCGCGATGCATTTCGACATGCACCGAAATTTTGGCCGGCCTTCAAACAAGATCCGTTTAACAATCGCTTAATCCCCATGGGGCCAAAAGATTTTCCCGACGCGTGGGGCATTGATCGCGCTTGGGGCAGCGGGCCAAGCCCGTTTGAAAAAATGCGTGTTCTCAATCCTCGTCCGAGCCAGAAAGCGTTGGGGGTGATTCACCGCGAATTTCATGCGCTGTTCCCGCAATTGCCCAAGATCGAAACCAAGCGGGTTTGGGCAGGTATGATTGACACGATGCCCGACGTTGTTCCGATCCTTGATCATTGCCCTGACTTGGATGGGTTAACCATCGCAACAGGCATGTGCGGCCATGGGTTTGGCATCGGGCCTGCAATCGGTCGTGTGATGGCGGATATGATCCAAGGCAAACCCACAGGATACGATCTGTCGCGGTTTCGGTTTTCGCGTTTCACAGACGGAAGCCCGATTGATCTTGGGCCCGCGCTCTGACGCAAACCTAATGTCCGATCACAAACGCGGATTGATCCACAGAAAAATTTGCGCGCAAGGGCAACATAGCGGCCCCCAAAGCACGGGCATCATTGCCCAATTCCCCCAATACAATATCAGGGATATCAATACCTTCCCCGGTTCGAAGGGGACACCGTTTATTGCGACACCCATGGGGTACCGCACTGCGTGCGTGATTTCATCTGCAGACTTTGGATGCAGCGTCATGCAAAAAGCTGTGAAATCCATTGTCCAGCATTTTTGCCGACTTTGCCATTGTTTCCAGCCGATGCAGCGACGCATGTTCAATCAACTGCGATGGATGACCGTCACGGTCACTTACGATTGTCATGGGCATAGACCCTAATGCCCCTGCATTTCCCGTCCGACCTTCGAACAATTCACCGTTTATCACCAAACCACCGCCAACAAAGGTTGCGATGTAAATGTACAAAAACGTCTTGTTTGTGCGTAAATCCACCAAGGTCATCTGCGCCAAACACGCAGCAGAGGCATCGTTTAACACATAGACGGGCAATTTCGCGTCTGTTTCTAATCGCGCGACCAAATCAATCTGTGACCATCCCGACATTTCACCGTCAGGCGCACCAATGACGGCTTCCCATCCATCCAGATCATTGGGGATTGCGACACCAATTCCCAAAACGCGCGCCTGCAAATAGGGCGCAAATCCGTTGAGCATATCGGCCATATTCACATCCAGCCAATCAAAGATGTCTTTGGGATGCGGATATGAATATTGAAACGTTCGCTTGGCGATAACATCGCGTTGGAAATTCACAGCATATAGATCGACAGACCTGCGCCCCACCTTGACGCCAATAGAAATCGCGCCTTCTGGATTGATGGCGATTGGGGTCGAGGGTTGACCGACTTTGCCCTTGATGCTGTCCATCTTCATCAAGATCCCATCGGTGATCAATCGATTGACAATCACGGTCACTGTCTGCGCGCTCAGCTGTGTCATGCGCGCGATCTCGGCCTTTGAACGTGGTCCAGAACGCAGCACAGTATCAATGATCAAACGCTCATTGTAGTTGCGCATTCCGCTTTGATTTGACCCCGTGCGAAAGGTTTCCGCCAGCTCAGTGTCATGTTGTCGATGTTCGTCCATAATCGTGTTCACGCGCAATGAGTCAATTCATGTGCTTTGAACGCTTGCCTCATATGATACAAAAGAGGTAAAGCGTTTCAGGCATGCTAACTGAAACATAGTATTCGGTCAATTACTAAATCAACTTGATTTATTTATTGACAGTTTCAGAATTCTTGACCATTTTCGGGCGCCAAGGCAGAGGCCCACCCATTTCGAAACCGGATCACCCTAAAATGCCCCCGATGCGTTTGTACTTGGACACTGCAAAAACCGACGAATGGGATCGTTTGATGCCATCGGGTTTGTTTTATGGTGTCACCACAAATCCGCTTTTGGCGGCGCGTGCGGGCTTGGTTTACAGCGAAATTGATTGGAACGACTGGGCTATGCGGTTGCACGATCTGGGTGGGCACGAATTGCATGGGCAGATCACTGGGACAACCGATCACGCATTGGAATTTGCACAGACATTGTATGAAATCGGCGCAAAGGTTGGAATTGACACAGTGGTGAAAATCCCTCTGACTGCCGATGGGATATATCTTGCCCCAAAGATCAAGGCATTGGGCGGCAAGATTCTGATGACCGCATGTTACAGCGCCCACCAAATGATCATCGCACAGTCGCTGTGCGCCGATTATATTGCACCTTATGTTGGTCGGATGGATGAGGCAGGCGCAGACATTCATGCGGAATTGCGGACAATTCACAGCCTATCACACTCTGGTCCGTGTCGGCCCTTGTTGGCATCGTTGCGATCCGTTTCACAAATGACTCAGATGGCCGCGCTTGGGCATGATTGTTTTACAATCGCACCCGCAATTGCGGATCAGCTGATGCACGAC
>RGAJ01000023.1 GCA_009920225.1 Paracoccaceae bacterium | reverse complement strand
CCAATGTGACACAAGATCTTGTTGATAACACACACGGTACCCCTACCGATTTTACATCCCACAGCCGCGTTCGGCTCGAAAAAATTGAAAGGAATACACGATGAAAAAGATCATTCTTTGCACATTGCTGATTTGCGCACCAGTTGCTCCAGTGATTTTTGGCGCAAGCACAGCCGTAGCTGGTAACGGTGTCGGCGGTTAGGATCGCTACAATAGAAATGGTTGGTTTCGATTTGAACGCCCATTTCACCCACACATCACATGTCACACATGACGTGATACCGCATACATCCAAGAAGATAGCGCATTTAACAGGTGCAATATATTACACAAACAAAAACCGGCCTTGTCAGGTGCGCTATTCGAATTGGATGACTAAGTTCACAAAACGTTACTTTGATCGTCACTGCACGTTCTTGGAAGATTTGTGAACTAGGACCATAAGGCAAGTGCTGTTTCAGTACGTCTGTTCGCCAAAGTTTTCCGATTTTTGAAGGCATTTAAACAGGGAGTAAATAACCTTTTCTTCATCTATCGTTTATTCACTGGCGCATCTTTAACTATGGTGTGACTAAGTGCTTTCGAAAACGAGAAAGATCGCCTTTATGGCGGTCTTTCTTCAAAGTCTTTCGGGTGTTTATCGAATAAAACGCCTAAAAAATGGGTCTTTTTGATTTTCCAAATTCAAAATGACCTGACACTGTGATAGAATAACGAAATGTGTTTGAGCATTTAAAATTATTTTATCATTGCCCGAAGTTGGGCGAATTTAACCAAAGGGATCGGATATGAAAAAAATCACACAAGGGTCACGGACAATGGGCGGGGCTGGGTAATTCTGTTCTGGGTCTTTGCGGCCACATCGTTGTCACAATGAAAAAGGGCCGCCATTTATGTGACGGCCCGTTTTTTTATTTTGGTTGGTTTCGCTTATTCGGCAGGAACAGCTTTGGCTTCTAGGCTGATCGGGTGCGCAATTTTGTTCAGCATCTCTTTTGGACAGACTTGAACAAAGTTCGCTTTTTCATCATCCCAGTTCCGCAGAATTTCAGACGCCTTTTGGCTGCCTGTTTCTGTATGATGTCGTTCGATCAACCCTTTGAGCTGGTCTTCCCAATGCGCAACCGTAACGGGGCAGGTGACCAAGGATTCCATGTTCAAGAGATCTTCGTGCAGAGACTCTGGATCATAGAGATATGCCATACCGCCTGTCATACCTGCGCCAAAGTTTGCACCAATGGATCCCAGAATAACCGCGACGCCGCCGGTCATGTATTCACAGCCGTTTGACCCACAGCCTTCAACCACAACCTTGGCCCCCGAATTGCGTACCGCAAAGCGTTCGCCCGCACGACCCGCCGCGAACAAGTATCCATCGGTTGCACCATAGAGAACCGTATTCCCGATGATGGTATTCTCAGACGCAATCAACGGGCTGATCATTGGGGGGCGCACCACGATTGTGCCGCCTGATAGACCCTTGCCGACATAGTCGTTCGCGTCCCCAGAGACTTCGATCTTTAATCCCGGTGCGGCAAACGCACCTAGGGATTGGCCTGCGGATCCTGTCAATTTCACCGTCAGGTGATCAGGTTGCAGCGAATTGCGCATGCCAAAGTTCCGAACGATATGGCTTGATGTGCGCGTGCCCACGGTACGGTGTGTGTTCATCACCGCATAGGACAGTTGCATTTTCTCACCATCGTTTAAGAACCGCGCGGCATCGCGTACGATTTCCGCATCCAGCGTGTCAGGCACCGCATTGCGTTCGCGGTCACGGTTGTATTTGATCTTGTGGGCGCCATCGACCGTGATCAGCAATGGGTTCAAGTCCAAATCATCCAGGTTATCTGCGCCACGGCTGACCTGAGACAACAGATCGGCACGACCAATGATTTCATCCATCGAGCGTGCGCCGATAGATGCAAGGATTTCGCGCACTTCTTGCGCATAGAACGTGATCAGGTTCACAACCTTGTCCGCGTTCCCTGTGAATTTGGCACGCAAGGATTCGTCTTGGGTACAGACACCTACAGGACAGGTATTTGATTGGCACTGACGAACCATGATACAGCCCATCGCGATTAGTGCGGCGGTGCCGATGCCGTATTCCTCGGCACCCATCATTGCGGCCATAACGATGTCACGGCCTGTGCGCAAACCACCGTCAGTCCGCAATGTGATGCGGTCACGAAGGTTGTTCATTGCCAGAACTTGGTGCGCTTCGGTCAGACCCATTTCCCATGGGAGGCCCGCGAATTTGATGGACGTCGCAGGCGATGCACCTGTGCCACCATTGTGGCCCGAAATCAGGATCACGTCCGCTTCGGCCTTTGCCACGCCTGCGGCAATCGTACCTACACCAGAGGCGGCGACCAATTTAACGGTGACCTTACAGCGTGGGTTGATTTGTTTCAGGTCATAGATCAGCTGCGCCAAATCTTCGATGGAATAGATGTCGTGATGCGGTGGGGGTGAAATCAATGTCACGCCCTTGGTTGAATGGCGCAGACGGGCAATCAGGTCTGTGACCTTCATCCCTGGCAGCTGACCACCTTCACCGGGTTTTGCACCTTGGGCAACTTTGATTTCCAACTCTTCACATTGGTTTAGGTATTCCGCAGTCACCCCAAAGCGACCTGATGCCACCTGTTTGATTTTCGCAGATGGGTTGTCGCCGTTTGGCTCTGGGTGGAAATGTGCGGGATCTTCGCCGCCTTCGCCGCTGTCAGATTTTGCACCGATGCGGTTCATCGCAACGTTTAGGGTTTTGTGCGCCTCTGGTGACAATGCACCCAAGGACATCCCCGGCGTTACGAACCGCTTGCGGATCGATGTGATGCTTTCGACTTCTTCCAAAGGAATGGCTTTGCCCAATGGTTTGATCGCCAACAAATCGCGCAGATGGATTGGCGGATTGGCTTGCATGCGTTTGCTGTATTGCTGCCAAATGTCATAGCTGGCTTTGTTACACGCCGCTTGCATCATGTGCATGCTTTGTGCTTCCCATGCGTGGGTTTCACCAGATTTACGCGCTTTATAGAAACCCCCGATTGGCAACACGCCATCGGTGTTCCACGCGGCATTATGGATTTCGACAGCTTTCTTTTGAATACCGCTGACCCCGATACCCGAGATGCGTGACATCAAACCGGGGAAGTATTCTGCACACATAGCGCGTGACAGACCGACCGCTTCGAAATTCAGACCGCCACGATAGGATGACACAACGGAAATCCCCATCTTGGCCATGATTTTCAACAAACCTTGGTCAATTGCTTCGCGGTAACGGCGCACCGCTTCGGTCAATGGACCATCCAAAAGACCGCGTTCGATACGATCTGCAAGGCTGTCTTCGGCCAAATATGCGTTCACCACAGTTGCACCACAGCCGATCAGAACGGCGAAGTAATGCGGATCAATACATTCTGCAGACCGCACATTGAGCGAACAGAATGTGCGCAACCCGCGGCGTGTCAAATGGCTGTGAATTGCAGAGGTCGCCAAAATCATCGGCATCGCGACCTTGTCTGCATTTGTGTATTGGTCGGTCAACACGATATGACCTGCGCCTGAACGCACGGCATCCTCGGCTTCTGACCGAATGCGGGACAATTCCGTTTGCAATGCGGATGCATCCCCATGTGCAGGGAAGGTACAATCAATTTCAACCATTTCCGCGTTGAACTGTTTGACCATCTCGTCCCATTGCGCGTTGGCGACAAAGGGGCTGTCCAAGACAAAGATTTCGGTTTGCGAACTGTCTTCGTCCAACACGTTTTTCAAGTTTCCAAACCGTGTTTTCAACGACATGACGCGGAATTCGCGCAAGCTGTCGATGGGTGGGTTTGTGACCTGAGAAAAGTTTTGGCGGAAATAATGGCTAAGCGGGCGGTACTTTTTCGACAAGACCGCCGATGGGGTGTCATCGCCCATCGAAGCCAATGTTTCTTTTCCGTCCTCGGCCATAGGCGCAAGGATTTGTTCCAGCTCTTCAATGGTATAGCCCGCCGCGATTTGACGCTTGCGCAGCTCTTCGCCTGTAAAGATTGGCTTTTCTGTGATCTTTGAAAGCGCTTCGTCCAATTCGTTGATCTTGCCAACCCATTCGCCAAACGGCTGGGACGCGGCCAGTTTGTCTTTGATTTCGGTGTCGTGGAACAATTTGCCTTTGGCCATGTCCACGGCCAACAATTGACCTGGGCCAAGCGCGCCTTTTTCACGAACCGACGATTCATCGGTTGGCACCATGCCGATTTCGGAACCCGCAATCAAAAGACCATCGCCCGTCAGAACATAACGCATCGGACGCAGACCATTCCGGTCAAGCCCTGCACAGACCCAACGACCATCTGTCATTGCCAATGCTGCGGGGCCATCCCATGGCTCCATCACTGAGTTACAGTAGGAATACATATCGACCCAAGGTTGGGGCAATTCTTTGGCCTGTTTCGACCAGCTTTCTGGGACCAACATGGTTTTTGCCATGGGCGCATTACGGCCAGCGCGAACCAAGACTTCAAACACCGCATCCAATGCCGCCGAATCCGATGAACCGCCGGGAATGATTGGTTTGATATCTTCGGCCATGTCGCCAAAGGTGGAGCTTGCCATGCGGATTTCATGGCTTTTCATCCAGTTTACGTTGCCCTTGAGCGTGTTGATTTCACCGTTATGCGCCAACATGCGGAACGGTTGCGCCAACCACCATTGTGGGAAGGTATTTGTTGAATACCGTTGGTGATAAATCGCGAAGGCAGACACAAAGCGTTCGTCCATCAGATCGGGATAGAAAACAGCGACCTGCTCGGCCAACATCATACCTTTGTAGATGATTGACCGACATGACAAGGATGCAAGGTAAAGACCTGCAATACCTGCCGCATTGGATGCTTTTTCGATCCGACGACGGATGACGTACAATTCGCGTTCAAATGTTTCTTCGTCTACGCCTTTGGAATTGGAAATCAGGATTTGTTCGATTTCAGGGCGTGTCGCGTTTGCTTTTTCACCCAAGCAATCGATGTCGACAGGAACGTGGCGCCAGCCATAGATGTAATAGCCCATGCGCAAAACCTCGGTTTCGACGATGGTACGGCAGCGTTCTTGTGCGCCAAAGTCGGTGCGTGGCAGGAACACCTGACCAACGGCGATCAATTCATTTTGACGTGGTTCGTGACCTGTACGACGGATTTGGTCGTAAAAGAACGGGACTGGAATTTGAACATGGATCCCTGCTCCGTCACCTGTTTTTCCGTCGGCGTCAACTGCCCCACGGTGCCACACGGCCTTGAGCGCTTTGATCCCGTTCTCGACAACTTTGCGGCTGGGCTGGCCATCGATCGAGACCACCAAACCTACGCCACAGGACGCGTGTTCGTCTTCTTCGCGGTACAGGCTGTTCTCAGCCATCCATTGGCGCTTTGCTTCTTCTGCGGCGACCCAGTTTGCATCATATTGTGTCATGTCAACTCTCCTGCGGTGCGTGGCACCAAGGTAAATAATCTATGTGGTTGGTCAGGATGATTGCCCCATTCACCTGTTTGGGTAAGGGGCCCACCGACGTTGGCACCGACGGAATACCGACGTGATACCGACGCTGTGCTGACCTTTATTCTGCGGCGATGGACGCCTTGCTTTGCAAATCCTTAATGATCGCATCGGCACAATCGCGGCCATCGCGAATGGCCCAAACGACCAAAGATGCGCCGCGAACGATGTCACCGACAGCATATACGCCGTCTAGCGCGGTGCGACCCGTTTCGAATTCGGCCTTGACCGTGCCCCAACGCGTGACGGGCAGCGCGGCTTCGCCCCACAATGTGGGCAGGTCTTCTGGTTCAAAACCAAGCGCGGTGATGACCAAATCGGCCTCTTCCACGTAATCGGACCCTTCGATCAATTCGGGCGAACGGCGGCCTGATGCGTCTGGTGCACCCAAGCGCATGCGCTGACCAACAACGGCCTTGACTGTGCCGTCCTGTTTCGACGGGTTTGCCAAATCGGTGACGTTTGTGTCGGCCAAGTATCCCGCAGGCGTGGACAGCCAAACAAATTCTGCGCCTTCTTCTTCGGCATTTTGGACCTCGCGCTGTGATCCTGGCATGTTGGCGCGGTCACGACGGTACATACATTTCACCGAAGTCGCGCCTTGGCGGATCGCGGTACGCACACAGTCCATGGCTGTGTCACCACCGCCAATGACCACAACTTTTTTGCCTTTGGCGTTCAATGTGCCGTTTTCGAATTCTTCGACCGTGTCGCCAAAATTCGTTTTGTTTGAAACGGTTAAGAAATCGAGAGCGCGCACAATACCCGTTAGGTGATCGTTTGTCGCAGACAGTTCGCGGATTTTGTAAACACCTGTCGCGATGATCACCGCGTCATGTTTTGCACGAATATCTTGGAAGGAAATGTCTACGCCGACATTTGTATTCAGCTCAAGCTGAATGCCGCCTTCGGTCAATTGACCATTGCGGCGCATCACCACATCTTTTTCCAATTTAAAGCCGGGGATACCATAGGTAAGCAACCCGCCCGCGCGGTCATAGCGGTCATATACGGTGACCTGATATCCCGCGCGACGTAAACGATCAGCTGCCGCCAAACCACCAGGGCCTGCGCCAATGATCCCGACGGATTCCGCGCGTTCAACAAGCGGTTTAATCGGCTTGACCCAGCCTTCTTCCCATGCGGTGTCGGTGATGTATTTTTCAACGGCACCGATGGTGACGGTTTCATGGCCTGATTGTTCGATAACACAATTGCCTTCGCACAGACGATCCTGAGGGCAGATACGGCCGCAGATTTCTGGGAATGTGTTAGTCGCTTGGCTGACCTCATAGGCCTCTTGCAAACGGCCTTCGGCGGTCAGGCGTAGCCAATCAGGAATGTTGTTGTGCAATGGGCAATGCGATTGGCAATAGGGCACGCCACACTGGCTGCAACGGCTTGCCTGTTCCTTTGCCTTTTCTTTGGCAAATTCTGCATAAATTTCATGGAAATCTTTGTTGCGCGTGTCCGCCGCCCGTTTGCTTGGCATTTCGCGGTTCACGTTTACAAATTTCAACATTGGCTGTTTGGCCATTGATGCGCCTCCAAATTACGTTTGGCGACCATGTACACTATCGCTTTTCAATTGAAAAGGCATAAACACTGACCTAATTTTTGATCAAATTGAAAAATCTGTCGAATTTCAGGAAATATTTGTGGAATATAAGTCCGAATCGGACCTTAATTGAGGCAGTGCAAAAGTCGAAAATCTGTTCTATAGACAGGGAAAGGATTACAACAGGCACGGCTATGTCACTTTTGCATCTATTTATTGTTTCTGTAATTCAAGGGGTTACTGAATTTCTTCCGATCTCATCCAGTGCACATTTGATCTTGTTGCCGCACCTTGCGGGCATCCAAGATCAGGGCGTCATGATTGATGTGTCTGTACATTTGGGAACGCTCTTTGCGGTTATAATTTTTTTCTGGGCGGACGCAAAACAGGCATTGATCGGTTTGTTTCACCTTTTGCGGGGTCAAAAACATACACCTCAGGGTCATTTGGCATTGGCATTGATCATCGCGACGATTCCCGCGGTCATTGTGGGATTGATCCTGAAAATCACGGGCTTGGCCGACAGCATGCGCGATAGCGTTGCGCTGATTGGTGCGACCATGGCGGGGTTTGGTGTGGTGCTATGGTGGTATGACACACGTTCTCCTGCCGTCGCCGAAGCAAAAGATTGGACATTGCGCCAAGCCTTTACTTTGGGTCTGTGGCAGGCATTGGCGCTGATCCCTGGAACATCGCGGTCTGGGATCACGATCACAGGCGCGCGCCGGATGGGATATACCCGCGAAAGTGCCGCGCGTATTTCGATGTTGATGTCGATCCCCACGATTATCGCAGCAGGCGCGCTTGAGGCGATTGATGTTCTTCCGCATGCTACCGCAGCACAATGGCAAGAGGCGGGGATTGCGACGGTCTTTGCGGGTCTCTCTGCTTTTGTTGCATTGGGGTTGATGATGCGGCTTTTGAAATCAGTAAGCTTTACTCCTTATGTGATTTATCGCGTGATATTGGGGCTTGGTTTGATCGTGTGGGCGTATATCTGACCTTGCATGCGACGCGTAAACGCTTAACAGTGGCGCAAACACAGTAAAGGATCCGATCATGGCACAGACCGTCTTTGTTCTTAATGGCCCCAACCTGAACCTGTTGGGCAAGCGTCAACCAGAGATTTATGGACATGAAACACTGGATGACGTGCGCACGCAGTGCGAAGCGGCAGGCGCACCCCATGGTATCGCGATTGAGCTAAAGCAATCTAACCACGAAGGTCAGATTATCGACTGGATCCACGAAGCGCGTGAACGTGCCGCAGGGATTATCATCAATCCAGGTGCCTTTACCCACACGTCTGTCGCCATTTTGGATGCGTTGAACGCCTTTGAAGGTCCTGTTCTTGAGGTGCACATTTCAAACGTGCACAAACGCGAAAGCTTTCGTCACCATTCCTATGTGTCTTTGCGCGCCGAAGGTGTGATGGCGGGCTTTGGTGTACAGGGCTATAGCTTGGCAGTGCTGCGCATGGCGACCTTGTTGTCTTAAGGGGTAAAGATGGCAAATACGTTATATGATGAGCTATTTGGAAAACACGCCGGTCGCGACACGCCCTTTTTGATCCTGCAAGACGACACATGTATCACCCACGCTGCGTTTTTGGCGAAGGCTGCGCAATTTGCGCATGAAATCACCGCCCAAGGTTTGGTGGCGGGTGATCGTTTGGCCGTACAGATTGGTAAATCGCCCAACGCTTTGGCGGTCTATGCCGCTTGTGTGCAGTCGGGGGTTATTTTCCTGCCGCTGAACACGGCCTACACGGGGCCAGAGGTTGAATATTTCATCGAAAATTCGGGCGCAAAGCTGGTTTTATGCGATCCTGCAAAGCTGTCGGACATCGCCCCCATTTGTGCGCGTTTGTCTGCACGGGTTGAAACCATGGCGGCGGATGGATCGGGGACATTTGCCGACAAAGCTGCCGCATACCCCGCAGAGTTTGCAACTGTTGATCGCGGACCTGATGATCTGGCTGCGTTTTTATATACCTCTGGCACCACAGGCCGGTCAAAAGGCGCGATGCTCAGTCACGAAAACCTTTTGTCGAATTCGCAGACATTGGCGGAATATTGGCGGTTCACGGATCGTGATATCTTGTTGCACGCGCTTCCGATTTTCCACACCCATGGGTTATTTGTTGCCACTAACGTGTGCCTGTTGGGGGGGTCGGTTATTCGGTTTTATGCGGGCTTTGATTGCGACGCGCTCATTCGCGACATTCCCAAGGCAACCGCGCTTATGGGGGTTCCGACCTTTTATACCCGTCTTTTGGACGATCCGCGATTTGATGCCGAATTGACGAAATCGATGCGCTTGTTTGTGTCGGGCAGTGCGCCGCTTTTGGCAGAAACCCACATCCAATTTGAAGAACGCACAGGTCACCGCATTCTTGAACGTTATGGCATGACCGAAACAAATATGAACACGTCGAACCCATATGACGGGGACCGCCGCGCAGGTACAGTTGGGTATCCATTGCCGGGTGTTGAGCTCAAGGTGTGTGATCCAGAAACAGGGGCAGAGATCCCGACAGGTGATGTCGGTGTGATCGAAGTGCGCGGCCCGAACGTGTTCAAAGGCTATTGGCAGATGCCCGAAAAAACCCGCGAAGAGCTGCGCGAAAATGGGTTCTTTATCACGGGTGATCTGGGGTTCGTGGACGATCGTGGCTATGTCACAATCGTCGGGCGCGCCAAGGATTTGATTATTTCGGGCGGCTACAACATCTACCCCAAAGAAATTGAAATGATTTTGGATGACCAAGAGGGCGTTCTAGAAAGCGCTGTTGTGGGCGTACCCCATCCTGATTTCGGTGAAACTGTGGTTGCAGTTCTGGTTCCTGCCAAAAGTCAAACCCCAGATATCGCAGCGATCCAGTCCAATGTCGAAGCGCAATTGGCGCGGTTCAAACAACCCCGATCTTATCACGTGATGGACATCCTGCCGCGCAACACAATGGGCAAGGTGCAAAAGAACATTCTGCGGGATCAATTCAAAGATTTGTTTGCTAAACCGCTTTGATATTACGCAGCCGCGTCGCGTTTGTCACAACGAATATGGATGACAATGCCATAGCGCCGGCTGCGATCATCGGTGACAACATCGGTCCACCAAACGGATAGAGGATCCCAGCGGCCACTGGGATCAATGCTGTATTGTATCCAAATGCCCAAAACAGGTTTTGTTTGATGTTCCGCATGGTGGCTTGGGACACGGTCAGAGCATTGATGACGTTCAGCGGGTCGCCATTCGACAGAATGATGTCACCAGTTTCAATCGCAATGTCTGATCCGGTGCCGATGGCGATGCCAATATCGGCCTGCGCCAGCGCGGGGGCGTCGTTTATTCCATCGCCGACAAAGGCCAACTGTCCAAAACGCGCCTGCAGATCGGCAATTTGCGCAGCCTTGTCTGCGGGCATGATTTGCGCTCGTACATCGGTGATCCCGAGCTGAGCGGCGATTGCACTTGCCGATGCAGAATGATCGCCTGTGATCATCGTGACATGAATTCCCTTGTCCCGAAGCGCTGCGATCAAACTGGGGGCGGTGTCGCGCAGGGTGTCCTGGGCGACGAATGCTGCGACAAGGGTGGTTGCCCGTGCGACGTAAATGGGGGCAGCACCTTTTGCGGACCATGCTTGCGAAAATGCCATTGCAGCAGTGGTCGCAATTCCATTTGTTTCCAAGAACTTTGCCGATCCGATGAACCACGGTTCCCCATCAACACGACCTGTTACGCCCAAACCTGCGTGGGTTTGGAAATCTTCGACCGTTGCGGCATCGCTTGTGTGATCTTTGGCAAATGTGACCATCGCATGGGCAATAGGGTGGGTAGATGCGGATTGCAGACCCGCAGTTGTGACAAGGATCGTGTTCAGATCTTGATCTTGTTCAATCCAATGATCCGCGATCTTTGGGCGCCCCACGGTCAACGTGCCCGTTTTATCAAAGGCAACTGCTCGAATGCTTGCCATACGTTGCAGCGCGTCGCCTTTGCGGAACAGAACGCCCATATTCGCGGCGCGGCTTGTGCCGACGAGGATTGATGTCGGCGTCGCAAGTCCCAGTGCACAGGGGCAGGCAATAATCAAAACGCTGACCGCCGCGATCAAGGCGTGGTTGATCCCCAAGCTCGGGGCAAATATCATCCATGCCAGCAATGTCGCGATTGCGATGATCATAATTGCGGGCACAAAAATTTGGATCACGCGATCAAGGTGCTTTTGAACAGGAAGCTTTGTTCCCTGCGCGGCAACAACCATTGCAACGATCCCAGCCAAAACCGTATCTGCGCCCACTTTTGTCGCCTTATAGGTCAGGGTTCCGTCTTGGTTCACAGTGCCGCCCAAAATCAAATCGCCCCTGGATTTGGCCACGGGAATGGGTTCGCCCGTCAACATCGATTCGTCGACATAGCTTTGCCCATCTTGCACGATGCCATCGACCGAAATTTTTTCGCCGGCGCGAACTTGGATCATGTTGTTGCGTCGGATTTCCGCGATTGGAACGTCGACATAGACCCCGTCGCGCAAAACCCGAGCTGTCTTTGGTGCCAGACCCATAAGCTCTTTGATGGCTTTGCCGGCTTGGCCTTTGGCGCGCGCTTCAAGATAGCGACCAACAAGGATCAATGTAATGACAACGGCGGCAGCCTCAAAATAAACATGACGTTGGTGATCGGCAAAAAGGGACGGTGCAAAAACGACCACCGTCGAATATCCCCACGCCGCCAACGTGCCAAGCGCCACAAGCGTATTCATTTCGGGCGCACCCCGAAACAGGGATGCCAATCCTTTTTTGTAGAATTCGCGTCCAGGCCAAATCATGATCAGCGAAACAATACAGAATTGGGCGATCCACAGCAATTCGGTGCTCATGAAACTGCGCAGCGCATGGTGCAGGGCGGGAAAGATATGGCCACCCATTTCCACGATAAAAACAGGCAAGGTTAGCATACCGGCGATCAGTGCGCGGTTGCGTTCGGTGCTGTGGCTGTCTTCGTCTGCGTCGTCCAAATTTGCGATGGGCGTCGCATTATATCCTGCCGCGCAAAGGGATGTCGCCAAATCTTGGGGGGATGTTGCGCCTTCGACAAAACGGATCCACACGTGATCTTGGACCAAATCGACGTGCGCTTTGGTAACAGCTGGATCTTGCAACAGGATTTGTTCGATGTTTGCGGCGGCTTCGGCCCTTTGATTTCCGTCAATGGTGACATGACATTCTGCCTGTCGGGCGGGATAGCCCGCCTTGTTCAGCGCGGTGATCACATCGCGAAACACCCCCAGATCTAAATCAATACTTGCGGACCGCGTCGCAAGGTTCACGTTACCTGTCACGCCATGAACGCTTTGCAGTGCTTTTTCCGCACGGCCGGCACATGCGGCGCAGGATAGGTTTTGAATTGGGATCTGGATCTGGGCCATCTGAAACCTCTGCTTTCAGACAAAAGATAATGCGACCGCCACCTAATCACAAGCAAACCAGAGTGTGATCAAAAATAAATATTTCTGCGGAAACGCCTTTCGATCACTTTTCCAATCGCAAATGATTGGTTAGAAGGAAGGTATGACATGGACTGTTCCAAATATATTGACCGTTTTACGGCTTCTTGCGGCTCCGGGTGTCGCGGTGATGTTTTTGTACTTCACGCGACCCTATGCGGATTGGTTCGCCCTGATTTTATTCGTCAGCGCGGCGATCACCGATTGGTTTGATGGCTTCTTGGCGCGCGCATGGAAACAAGAAAGCAAATTGGGCGCGATGTTGGACCCGATTGCCGACAAAGCAATGGTTGTCATCGCTCTGATGGTGATCGTTGGGTATTCATCTATGTCGCCTTGGCTCGTTTTGCCCGCCACAGTGATTTTATTCCGCGAAGTGTTCGTATCAGGTTTGCGTGAATTTCTGGGCGACACCGCGGGCACGTTAAA
>RGAJ01000220.1 GCA_009920225.1 Paracoccaceae bacterium | reverse complement strand
CCTTGGTCGCGCTGCGCCATGGGGATTGGAAATATACGCGATGCGATTTGGACCCCGAGCAGTTGTTTAATCTGGTCGAAGATCCGAATGAATTGACAAACCGCGTCGATGATCCCGCGGCTGCCGATGTTTTGGCGGCGTTTCGCGCGATGGCCGATGCGCGGTGGGATCTGCATCGTTTCGATGCCGAAGTCCGTGAAAGCCAAGCCAAACGGTGGGTTGTCTATGAGGCGCTGCGCCAAGGCGGGTATTACCCATGGGATTATCAGCCGCTTCAAAAGGCATCCGAGCGATATATGCGTAACCATATGGATTTGAACGTTCTCGAAGATTCAAAACGTTTCCCGCGCGGGGAATAATCAGCGCAAGACCAGATCAATCATCGCATATGCCTCTTGTCGGGCATGTGCGGGGTTTAATGTGCGTTCCCCTTGCGCGACGGCCACCCAAACGCCATCCATATAAGATTGGATCAATCTGCGGATGGTTTCGCGGGTGTGGGGCGGCGTTAGATGCCGCAGTTCATGGCGGAAATGGGACCGAACCCGCGCGCGGTTGATGTTTTGCAGCCGCGCCAAGGTTTCGGAATAGGGGGCCACAGACCAAAACTGCACCCAAAATCGGCAATGTTCTGGTGTGAAAAACGTGTCGGAAAAATTCGCATCAATAATCGCGCGCAAACGTGCCTTTGCCCCCTCGGCCCGCGAGAGTGCGGCGATATGTTCTTCACGCAAAAGATCCAACAGATGGCGCATGGTTTCATGCATCAATCGATCCTTGGATCCGAAATAATAATTAATCGACGCTGCGGTCGCCCCGATTTGATTGGCAATTTCTGTCATTGTGACCGCGTGGAACCCGTGGTCATGCGTTGCCTTTAAGGCGGCTGTGATAAATTCTTGGTTGCGAATATCGCTAATGCGTGTGCGTTTCATGCTTTAACCATAGGCAGTTATATCAATATTTCAATAATTTAACGTGATCGAAAAAAGTTAAATGGATATTCAAAAAAATAAATATAAATTTTATTTCTTATCTGGTATAGACTAAAGTCACGGGCAGAGACCCGAATAAACATAAGGGAGGAGAGAATGACGGAAGTCATTTCGTTTGGCGTATTGCTGGCCTTTGCGCTGGTGGTATTTTGCACCATCAAATGGTGGAATTTGCGTTTGGTCGGGACTGATCCAGTTCCGCTATTTGTTTTTGTTTCAATCTTGTTCACATCTGGATTGGACGTCGGGTTGATCATGTTCCCGCTGGCATGGGATTTCCCGCTATATGCCGATGTGGCAACAACCCCTGCGTATGGGTTCACCAACCCGTTGGCGATTGAATTCGGATATTGGGGTTTCCTGATCTGGGCGTTTTATTTCCTGACGGGGTTTTATTTCTGCGTGATTGAGCCTCGCGTGAAATTCTTTGAAATTCCGTTGGTGAAGCTGATCAACAACCTCGTTATCGTGGCGACATGTGCGTTTACAGGCGCCCTTTTCCTGATTTATCTGCCCTATTACATTCCGATGATTGGTGATGGCGAAACGGTGATCCCAGCGTTCTATGTTTTGACATTCTTGGTCATTGCAGCGGCGGCCTATTCTTCGACAGACATCAAATTCGTGAAGGTGTTGTCTGTGGCCTCAACCGTGTTGTTCTTTGGGCTGATCGCCTTGGCATGGGTATCTGCAGGCATGGGGTTTGGCGATTTCACAGCCTCTGCGTCAAACTTGGGCGGTTATTTCGGCAATCTGCACAAGTTTGTGCTTCCGATGTCTGATTACCATGAATTCTTCTTGTTCTGGTGGTTTGCATGGTCGATCATGATTGGCCAGTTCACCGCGCGCTTTGTCGGTGGATTGAAAACATGGCAATTCTTGTTGGCCCTGTTGGTCATCCCATCGATCCCATTGGCGATTTGGTTTTCGGTCTTGTATCATTACTTTACCGCAGGCATCGCAACGACAGGTTTGATGAATTGGGCCATGGTCGTGGTCGGGGTGATCTTTGTCATCAACTCATTCGACAGTTTGATCCGCTTGTACACTGACAACATGAACATGAGCGTTGAACGCGTGGGCAAGGCGAAATACCTGCTTGGCAATATCATTGTCTTGTCAGTCTTGACGGTCGCGTTCAAATCACAGTGGTTGCAAATCTCATGGGTCGGGACCGTTGTAATCGGGCTATATGTCGGCTGTGTGATTTACATCATCACAAAGTTTGGACGCGAAGTTATGGCGATCAATTCGATGCCTGAGCGTCGGTCCGCTTAACACCGTAACAGCCCCCATGTGATCATGCGGGGCTGCTGCATACTGGTGGTGCGGCCCATTTGTGCGCCGCCCATCCGCCCACCCCGTCGCCCAAATGGGCCTTGAGGAGCAATTCAATGAATAGCGAATACATCATCATCGGCGCAGGAAGCGCTGGCTGTGCCATGGCCTATCGGCTTGCGACTGCAGGTAAAAAAGTCACGGTTTTAGAATTTGGCGGAAGCGATGCCGGCCCGTTGATCCAGATGCCGGGCGCATTAAGCTATCCTATGAACATGCCGATGTATGACTGGGGCTATCAGTCGGAACCCGAACCGTATCTTGGGGGGCGCAGATTGGCCTGTCCACGCGGCAAAGTGATCGGCGGATCGTCAAGCATCAATGGAATGGTGTATGTGCGCGGGCATGCGCATGATTTTGACACATGGGCCGCAATGGGCGCGCAAGGGTGGAGCTATGCCGATGTGCTGCCATATTACCTGCGGATGGAAAATTGGGATCCCCGTGGGCATGGGGGTGATCCCGATTGGCGTGGAAACAGCGGTCCGTTGCATGTGACCCGCGGGACGCGTTCAAATCCCTTGGTGCATGCCTTTGTCGAGGCAGGCCGCCAAGCGGGATATGAGACCACCACAGATTACAACGGTCAAAAGCAAGAGGGCTTTGGCCCGATGGAGCAGACAACCTATAAAGGGCAACGGTGGTCTGCCGCCAAGGCATATTTGCGCCCTGCACAAAAAACCGGCAACTGCCGTGTGATACGCGGATTGGCGCGGAAAGTGATCATTGAAAACGGTCGTGCCACAGGCGTGGAATACGCAGCAGGGTCCGAAATCAAACGCATTCACGCCACGTCCGAGGTGATCATAGCCGCATCTGCAATCAATTCGCCCAAGCTGTTGATGTTGTCGGGCATTGGCCCTGCACAGCATTTGCAAGACCACGGCATCGACGTGATCGCAGACCGCCCAGGGGTCGGGCAGAATTTGCAAGACCATCTGGAATTGTACATCCAAATGGCCGCAAGCCAACCTGTGAGCCTCTATAAATACTGGAACCTGTTCGGCAAGGCGTGGGTGGGTTTGCAATGGCTGTTGACGAAAAAGGGGCCTGGTGCATCCAACCAATTCGAAAGCGCGGCGTTCATTCGGTCGTCTGCGGGTGTGGATTATCCTGATATCCAGTATCATTTTTTACCCATCGCCGTGCGCTATGACGGACAAGCCGCAGCCGAAGGCCATGGGTTCCAAGCGCATGTCGGCCCCATGCGCAGCCCATCACGCGGTGCGGTGACGCTCAGATCTGCGGATCCAGCGGCGGCCCCAAAGATCCAATTTAACTATATGTCGCACGAAAAGGATTGGGCAGATTTTCGCAACTGTATCCGTCTGACCCGCGAAATTTTCGGGCAAGAGGCCTTTGCGCCCTACCGCAAACATGAAATCCAACCGGGCAGCGCCGTTCAAAGCGATGAAGAGTTGAACGATTTCATCCGTGAGCATGTCGAAAGCGCCTATCACCCCTGTGGCACCTGTAAAATGGGACATGTCGAAGACCCAATGTCTGTCGTTGATCCGTCATGTCGAGTGATCGGCGTCGAAGGGTTGCGTGTCGCTGACAGCAGCATTTTCCCACAGATCACGAATGGGAATTTGAATGGTCCCTCAATCATGGTTGGCGAAAAAGC
>RGAJ01000219.1 GCA_009920225.1 Paracoccaceae bacterium | reverse complement strand
CGGCGATGTTCTGACAGGGCAAAAAGTGTTTCACGTATCGCCATTTCTGGAACGCGCCGGTCAATATACGTTTCGGTTTGATATCACTGACAAACGATGCGGCATCTGGATCAACCTTCATACCGATGCGGGCGAAAAACAGCTCACCACGGCCTTGACAGGACACTTTGCACCGATGTCGGCGGCGTCCTTGCGACGCGCATTTTGGGCTTATCCCTTAGTAACGCTCAAAGCGATCACGCTGATCCATTGGCAAGCCCTTAAAATTGTGGCGAAGGGTATCAAATATATCCCAAAACCACTTCAACTCATGAAAAAAATCACCACAACTGGCGATCTTACGAATTCCTAAGACGCCAAATATAACGATCAAAAGGTCTGAAAAGGTAATAGAAATGTACGGAAAACTGGCCTCGACTCAAGTCTTTAAGAAACTTGAAACCATCGACTCGGGCGAATTGACGGTGGTGACGCCTGACGGGAAAACGCGGTCTTTCGGTGGCAAATCATCAGGCCAAGCCGTCACAATCGAAATTCGGGATTGGCGCGTCATTTCAAACCTGATCCACAAGGGCGACATCGGATTTGCCGAAGATTACCGCGCGGGTCATTGGGAAACAGACAATATTGTCGGCCTGACAACATTGGGTTTGATGAACCGATCCGCGTTCGACAAAATGATCGATGGAAATAAATTTTCGCGTGCTCTTTCAACTTTGTCTTACTTGATGCGCCGAAATACGATGAAGGGCAGCCGCAAAAATATTCATGCGCATTATGATCTGGGCAATGAATTTTACAAACTCTGGCTGGATTCTACGATGACCTATTCGTCGGCAATCTATAAGTCTGACGCGGAACCGCTTGAGTCAGCACAGCATAATAAATACGACCGTATTTTGGACTGCCTTGGCACAAAATCTGGATCAATCCTCGAAGTCGGGTGCGGTTGGGGCGGCTTTGCGGATCGTGCGCTGCAAACGGGCGACTATGGCGTGAGAGGTATTACGCTATCCGATGAACAACATGCTTATGCCAATAATCGATTGGGCGGGGCTGCGGATATCGTGCTTGAGGATTATCGCCTGCAAACGGGAAAATACGACAGCATCGTGTCCATTGAAATGTTCGAAGCGGTTGGTGAACAATTCTGGAAAACATATTTCTCGAAATTGTCCGCATTGTTGAAATCAAATGGCAAGGCCGTGATCCAGACAATCACGATAAACGAACAAGATTTTCCACGCTATCGCAAAGGCGGCGATTTCATCCGCAGCTATATCTTTCCAGGCGGGATGTTACCAAGCCCAACACGGTTCAAAGAAGAAGCATTGGCCGCAGGATTGCGTACATCCAATGATTTTTTCTTTGGTCAGGACTATGCCCGCACCCTGAATGAATGGTTGGTTAAATTCGACGAACAACGTGATCGCATCCTGTCGATGGGCTATGACGAAGGCTTCATTCGCTTGTGGCGCTTTTACCTAGCTGGGTGCATTGCAGGATTTCGCACAGATCGCACCAATGTTATGCAGATCGAGCTCAGCCATGCTTAGATCCGCACCGCTTGTTGTGTTGGCTTTTATCTTGGGCGTTTTGCCAATCGCCGCTTTTGCGCAATTGGACCGTTACGTTCCGAATGCGCAAAGCGTCGGGAAAGCCAGCCTAAGCATTATGGTGTGGGATATCTTTGACGCCGAATTGATTGCCCCAAATGCCGCATGGGATCGCAGCCAACCCTTTGCGCTCAAGCTGTCATACAAGCTCAACATCGCAGGCAAACGCATTGCAGATCGCAGCATCAAAGAGATCCGCGACCAAGGGTTTTCAGACGAAATCAAATTGGCCGATTGGCATGCGCAGATGATCAAAATCTTTCCGGATGTAAATTCGGACACCTCATTGGTTGGCGTTTACACGGCATCCAAAGAAACCGTGTTTTTGAATAATAATCGTGAAATCGGGCGGATTGCCGACCCTGAATTTGGAAAGTATTTCTTTGATATTTGGCTTGGCCCAAAGTCAAGCCAACCTAAATTGCGCCGACAGTTGTTGGGGCGATCATGAATGACGCACTGCGAAAGCCATCTCTGATCCGCTATGGTTTTTTTGCGCTGCCTTTGGCGTTCGCGGGCTTGCCACTGTATATGCATATGCCCGATTTATATGCCCGTGAATTTGGTTTGAATTTGGCCGTTCTCGGCACTGTATTGTTGGTCATTCGCCTGATTGATGCGGTCCAAGATCCTGTTTTGGGATATATGTCGGACCAGTACGCGCACCATCGAACCACGATCATGTATATCGGCACCGCAACGCTTGCGTTGGGTCTGGCAGGATTGTGTTTTGGGCCACCCGCCACAACGGTCACGGTTTTGTGGTTTTCGGGGTGCATGGTGCTTGCAACGACTGGGTATAGCGTGTTGACCATCAACCTGAACTTTATTGGCGGTTTTTGGAAACGTGATGAAAACCATCGTATCACCGTTGCGTCATGGCGCGAGGCATTTGGCCTTATCGGTCTTTTGATTGCGGCAATTGTCCCCGCTGTTTTGATGGGGATCGGTATTGTTTTGATCCGCAATTTCTTGGCGACAACCCAACTGGAAACGGGGGTTGGCACAAACCAAGAACGGGCGAGCTTTGCGTTTCTGTCTATCTTAACCGGTAAAGATCGGTTATTTTTCGCAATTTGTTTTGTGTCTTATATCGCTGCATCCATTCCCGCAATTTTGGTGTTGCCCTTTGTGCGCGACTATCTTGATGCCGAAGCTATGACAGGGCTGTTCCTCGCGTTGTATTTTTTGTCGGGTGCAGTGTTTATGGGGTTTTGGTCAAAAATTTCCCATCGGCTTGGCCCA
Source organism: Paracoccaceae bacterium (assembly GCA_009920225.1). Taxonomy (GTDB): domain Bacteria; phylum Pseudomonadota; class Alphaproteobacteria; order Rhodobacterales; family Rhodobacteraceae; genus CAJXSD01. The sequence continues at coordinate 1,129 of RGAJ01000219.1, read as the reverse complement.
CAAAAAACGTGGCTTGTCGCGCATTTGGTTGCGATCCTGACCTTTGTCGGGGCAGCAGGATTGGGCATGGGCGATACCACAGGGTTTGCAATAGTCTGCGTGGCCTCTGGCATGGCACTGGGCGCAGATTTGTTGTTTCCGCCCGCTCTTTTGGCGGCGCATATTCGCAAACAAAATCACGAAGCGACCGCCACACAGTACTATGCAGCCTTGGCGTTTTTACCCAAAGCAGCATTGGCCATCGCCGCAGGCGGAACATTTATCATGCTGGATCGTGTTGGATTCACGGCCGGCGCATCGAATACGGAATTACAGAAGACTGTGCTTTTGACCCTCTATGCGGTGGTACCTTGTGTCCTGAAAACCGTATCGGCGGGGCTTTTGTGGCACAGAATGAACAAGAAAGGATTTAAAGATGAAGCTATGGAAAGGGATGTTTATCATGGGACTACTCGGAATTCTTAGTGGGTGCTTTGGTAGCAAACCCGTTGATCACTACGCCGCGCAAGAGCCGACATTGGACTTGCAAACCTATTTCTCGGGCCCCATCAAAGCATGGGGCGTCGTCCAAGATTTTACAGGCAAAGTAACACGTCGGTTTGACGTGGACATGGTTGGCACGTGGACTAATGGCGTTGGCACATTGGAAGAGAAGTTTATCTTTGATGATGGCGAAGTTCAGGAACGCACATGGACGATCACAAAGGTTGGTGAAAACCAATACACCGGGACCGCAGGTGATATTCTGGGCCAAGCCACAGGTCAGGCCGCAGGAAATGCAATGCGGTGGGCGTATAAAATGGACTTGAACGTCGGCAACAGCACCTATCGTATCACGTTCGACGATTGGATGTTCTTGATGAATGACGACATCTTGATCAACCGGTCATACCTCAAGAAATTCGGAATCACTGTGGGTGAACTTTCTATTTTCATGCAAAAACAGAAATAAACCTACATGGATTACACAGGCAAAACGATTTGGATCATAGGTGCAAGCAGCGGCATAGGCCGTGCGCTTGCCTATGAATTGGATCGCCGTGGTGCCGCGCTTTTACTGTCTGCGCGGCGCCAAAACGAACTTGATCACTTGCTGTCCGAATTAAAGGGACCGCATCGCGCCTTTGCG
>RGAJ01000218.1 GCA_009920225.1 Paracoccaceae bacterium | reverse complement strand
GTGCAGATCCTGCGCGATGGGGATGCGTGGTGGCATCCAGGCCGTCATGGTCGCGTTTGTCTCGGCCCGAAAAAGATGTTGGCCGTCTTTGGCGAAGTGCATCCAAAGGTCTTGGCCGACATGGATGTCAAAGGGCCTGCTGTTGCCTTTACCATTTGGCCCGCAGAAATCCCGATGCCACGATCCACAACCGCGACCCGCGATGCGTTGACGCTTAATGATTTGCAGGCGGTCGAACGGGACTTTGCCTTTGTCGTGGATGCCGGTGTCGAAGCACTGACATTGACCAATGCGGCCGCAGGGGCAGACAAGGCATTGATCAGCGATGTTCGCGTCTTTGATGAATTCATTGGCGGTGCCTTGGGCGAGGGCAAGAAATCGATCGCAGTAACTGTGCGGTTGCAACCCACAGACGCCACATTGACCGACAAAGATATCGAAGCGGTGTCCGCCAAGATCGTCGAAAAAGTCACCAAAGCCACAGGTGGATCACTGCGCGGCTAACGTCGCGCCATAGAAAGGAACGCACATGCAGGTTTATTTATCCGGCGAAATTCATACCGATTGGCGTGAACAGATTATCACCGGTGCGCAGGATCTGGATGTGCAGTTTTCTGGCCCTGTCACCGATCACGACGCCAGCGATGATTGCGGCGTTGCGATCATGGGGGCAGAACCGAACAAGTTTTGGCATGATCACAAAGGTGCCAAGTTAAATGCCATTCGGACCCGCCGCCTGATCGAAGAGGCCGACGTTGTGGTCGTGCGGTTTGGCGACAAATACAAACAATGGAACGCTGCCTTTGACGCGGGCTATGCGGCGGCGATGGGCAAATCCTTGGTGATTATGCACGGCGCAGATCACCAACATGCCTTGAAAGAGGTGGACGCAGCCGCATTGGCTGTTGTTGAAACCCCTGATCAAGTGGTGCAGATTTTGCGCTATGTCCTAACCGGTGGATTGCCGACCTGATCACACTGGTTTGCGTGCCACGATATAGCGGCGGGGCGGCGATGCGGGGTGGTTGCCCTGTTCTAATACCTCATAGCCCAAGGCATCGATGCGGCTGTGCAAATCAGGGATCGTTGTGATTTTTGCATAGGGTGCTTTGCCGAATGCCCGAAGGATCGGCACGACGGCCATAATCGCCCTAAGCGCAATGCCGCGCCAATCCGAACTGTAACAGATTGTCTTTGAAATAAACACGCCACCGGGTTTGAGCATATGATCAATCCGCCGCAATGCCGCATTCAGATCAGGCACAAGATGCAAAAGGTTAAACGCAAGAATGGCATCAAACTGTTGATCCATCTGATGCGCCCCTAAATCAAACGTGTCAAAGCGCAAATGCGCGATCCCTTCGGCCGCGTTCTTTTCGCGGGCGATAGCAATCATTTCGTCCGAAAGATCGGTTCCCAAATAGGCCCCAACACAAGGCGCCAAGACCAAAGCCGTGGATCCCGTGCCGCAGCCCAATTCCAAAACTTGGTCTGTTTGCAACAAATGGCTTTAGGTGCGCGCCAAGGTATATTCATAAGACGCCATATCGCTGATTTTACTTGTCGCGTATTTCCGTGCAATTTTGTTCCAAAATTTTCGATCTGACGCCATACCGCAATCTCCTTTTCAACCTGCATATTCATGCATATACTTTGGGTAAACGGCAAAGATTGTATTTAACCCATGCAAAAACGCATAGATTTAACTAACCTAAACTTTGATTGGGATCATGCCCGAACCTTTCTGGGCGTCGCCAAATGCGGGACCTTGACCCAAGCCGCGCAGATGTTGGGCAAGACACAACCCACCATTGGCCGCCAAATCGCCACCTTTGAGGATGATCTGGATATGATCCTTTTTGATCGCGTCGGGCGCAGTTTGCATTTGACGCATGCAGGGGCTGCGGTGTTGGATATTTTACAGCGGATGGAACAGGCCGCGCTTGATCTGGAACGTTTTGCCCAAGGTCACCAAACTACATTGGACGGCGTCGTGCGTCTGACCGCGTCTGATATCGTGTCGGCGTTTGATTTGCCTGATATCTTGCATAGGGTGCGCCAACGCGCCCCTGCCTTGCGGATCGAAATTATTGCAAGCAATGATTTGCAAGACCTGCTTCGTCGCGAAGCCGACATTGCCATTCGCCATGTGCGCCCCGAACAACCGGATTTGGTCGCCCGCAAAGTTGCGACGCGGCATGCCTCACTTTATGCGGCGCGTGAATATTTGGATCGTTTCGGCACGCCCCAAACCCTGTCTGATCTGGAAAATGCACAATGGGTGTCCATGGCCCCGCCAAAGGAAATGATCGCCTATATGGCGACACACGGGATGAATTTGCGCGACAGCAATTTTGGCATTGTGTCCGAAAATGGATTGGTCGGTTGGGAATATGCGCGCCGTGGATTTGGTATATGTGTCATGAGCGATGACATCGCCGCGCGGTTTGATACCATGGTGCGCTTGCCCGACCTGTTTCCCGTGGATTATCCCGTGTGGTTGGTCGCCCATCGCGATTTGCATCACAGCCCCCGCATGCAGCTGTTGTTTGATCTTTTGGCCGATCATCTGGCACAATAAAAAACGGGCGCCAAAATGAATGGCGCCCGTTTTGTTCAAAATCTTTGGATTATGCCGCAGCTTTGATCGTCAACATCCGAGGATCAACCGCAGGAATGCCCAATGCGTCGCTGACGGCTTGGTTGGTCAACTGACCTGCGTGGATGTTCAAGCCGTTCATCAGGTGATGATCGTCTGCGCAGGCTTGTTCCCAACCCTTGTTGGCAAGCGCGATCACGAATGGCAATGTCGCATTGCCCAACGCAACCGTGGATGTCCGGGCAACCGCGCCTGGCATGTTGGCAACACAGTAATGCATAATGCCGTCAACTTCGTAAATCGGGTCTTGGTGCGTTGTGGCGCGGGATGTTTCGAAACAACCGCCTTGGTCAATGGCCACGTCCACCAAAGCTGCCCCTGGTTTCAGGGAGGAAAGCTGAGCCCGAGTGATCAGCTTTGGTGCCGCAGCGCCTGGGATCAACACAGCACCAATGATCAAATCGGCTTGGGATGCCAATTCGGCTGTGGTGGCCGCGGAGGCGTACCCAGTTTTGAATGTTCCGCCATAGACGTCGTCCAAATACCGCAAACGTGGCAGCGAGCGATCAAGAACGGTCACATCTGCGCCCATGCCTGCCGCAACTTTGGCCGCTTGGGTGCCCACAACGCCGCCGCCGATGATCAGCACTTTGCCAGGGGCCACGCCAGGGACGCCGCCCAGCAACACGCCGCGACCGCCATTTGCCTTTTGCAAGGTCCATGCGCCGACTTGGGGGGCCAAACGACCTGCGACTTCTGACATTGGGGCCAATAGGGGCAGGCCGCCATTTTTCTCGGTCACGGTTTCATAAGCAATCGCTGTACAGCCGCTTGCCAACAGATCATGTGTTTGCTCGGGATCGGGCGCAAGGTGTAGGTATGTGAACAACAATTGGCCTTCGCGCAGCATTTTGCGCTCAATCGCTTGGGGTTCTTTGACCTTGACGATCATGTCTGCTGTGGCAAAAATTTCTTCTGCTGTGTCCAGAATTGTGGCACCTGCGGCAACGTAATCTTCGTTGCTAAAGCCCGCGCCTGCACCGGCGTTGGTTTCGATGAACACGCTGTGTTTATGCAGGGTCAATTCGTGAACTGCACTTGGCGTCAGACCGACGCGAAATTCTTGTGGTTTGATTTCCTTTGGGCAACCGACTTTCATGTCATCCTCCTTTGCGCCTTTTGATAAAGGATGCGCGATTCTGGACGCAAAAGGATTGAAATCTTGATGCAATTTCGTATGGTATATGACATGATTATCCTGAAAATGATGTCAAAAGTGAAAGAATCTTCGAAAATATGAAAATAGATGATACAGATCGTCGGATTTTGAACGTGTTGCAACGCAACGGCCGCGTGTCAAATGCCGAACTTGCCGAACAGGTGAACCTTTCGGCCTCTGCCTGTCA
>RGAJ01000217.1 GCA_009920225.1 Paracoccaceae bacterium | reverse complement strand
GTAGAAGTGCCGCGTCGTGCGTCGCTTATTCGTGTGCTGTATTCAGAAATTGGCCGCGTTCTTAGCCATTTGCTGAACGTGACAACCCAAGCGATGGACGTGGGTGCCTTGACCCCGCCGCTTTGGGGATTTGAAGAACGTGAAAAGCTGATGTGTTTTTACGAACGTGCCTGTGGTGCGCGTTTGCACGCAGCCTATTTCCGTCCCGGTGGTGTGCATCAGGATCTGCCTGATCAACTGGTTGATGATATCGAAGAATGGGCGATTGAATTCCCTGAAAAACTGAATGACATCGACGATCTTTTGACAGAAAACCGCATCTTCAAACAACGTAACGCCGACATCGGTGTCGTGACCGAAGACGATATTTTGAACTATGGTTTTTCCGGTGTGATGGTGCGCGGCTCTGGCCTTGCGTGGGATTTGCGTCGTGCGCAACCTTATGAATGTTATGACGAATTTGATTTCCAAATTCCGGTTGGCAAGAATGGCGATTGTTATGATCGGTATTTGGTGCGCATGGCGGAAATGCGGGAATCTGTGAAAATCATCCGTCAGGCCGTCGTAAAACTGCGCGAATGCCCAGGTGATGTTTTGGCACGTGGTAAACTGACCCCACCCAAACGCGCCGACATGAAAACGTCTATGGAAGCGCTGATCCACCACTTTAAACTTTATACCGAAGGGTTCCACGTTCCGGCCGGCGAAGTCTATGCCGCAGTCGAAGCCCCCAAAGGTGAATTTGGCGTCTTCCTTGTGGCAGATGGCACAAACAAACCCTATCGTGCGAAATTGCGCGCGCCGGGTTTCCCGCATTTGCAAGCGATGGATTACATTGCCAAAGGCCACCAGTTGGCTGACGTGGCCGCGATCATCGGTACCATGGACATCGTATTTGGGGAGATTGACCGCTAATGCTGCGCCGTCTACACCACGAACAACCTGAAAGCTTTGCCTTTACCCCTGCAAACCTTGCATGGGCCGAGGCGCAGATGAAAAAATACCCCGAGGGTCGTCAAGCCTCTGCTGTGATCCCGCTGTTGTGGCGTGCGCAGGAACAAGAAGGCTGGCTTTCACGTCCTGCGATCGAAGCTGTGGCGGAAATGTTGGGCATGGCCTATATCCGCGTTTTGGAAGTCGCGACATTCTATTTCATGTTCCAACTTCAACCTGTCGGGTCGGTTGCGCATGTTCAAGTCTGTGGCACATTATCCTGCATGATCTGCGGGGCCGAAGATTTGATTGGCGTGTGCAAAGACAAGATCGCCACCAAAGCGCATGACCTGTCTGCCGACGGCAAATTCAGCTGGGAAGAGGTTGAATGTCTGGGATCGTGTTCCAACGCGCCCATGGTTCAAATCGGCAAAGATTACTACGAAGATCTGACCGCCGAACGGTTTGCCGAAATTTTGGACGAATTGGCCGCTGGTAAGGTTCCAACACCCGGCCCACAAAACGGACGTTATGCGGCAGAACCGCTTAGTGGTTTGACAAGCTTGATGCAGCATGAAAGCGGCAAGACGAAATACAATGCCTCTGTTCAGTTGGCTTCAGACATTGGCGATACTGTCAAACGTATCGACGGGACCGAAGTTCCCCTGTTGACCCCATGGATCGACAAGGGCGCGAATATCGGCACCCCCCCAAAGGCACCGGCGGATCGTGTTGCGCCCAAACCTGCGCATGCGGCCAAGAAAGCACCTGCAACGGCAAAAGCGGCGGATAAAACCCCCGCAAAAGCCGAAAAAGTTGCAAAAACTGATGCAGATGCACCACAGGCGGGTAAAAAGCCACGCACAATGAAAGCCCCACGCAAAGCGGGTGCCGATGATCTTAAAATGATCAAGGGCGTTGGGCCAAAGCTTGAAAAGCTATTGAATACATTGGGCTTTTTCCATTTTGATCAAGTTGCAAAATGGACAGACGAAGAATTGGCTTGGGTCGATCAAAACCTAGAAGGGTTCAAAGGCCGCGCAAGCCGTGACGAATGGGTCTCGCAAGCCAAAATTCTCGCATCAGGAGAAATGACTGAATTCTCATCTCGTGTTAAGAAAGGAAACGTTTACTAACGTTTAACAACATGGGAGAAATGAAATGACCGAACATACCAATCAATCTTCTTGTCCGAAAATGTGCTGGCTTATTGCCGCCGTTCTTGGCCTGTTTATTTTGGTGTTAAGTTTGGCTCTTTGGGATCTGGGTTGGATCGCATCGACCTTTTTCGGTGGCTTGGTGTTTATTGTGTCTGGGTTATTGTTAAGCTGGCTGTTTTGTGCCGGTGACAGCGCCCCGATGGGCGCATCATCGGATGCCACGGCAGGGGAAACATCCGCAGCGGATCACACCGCACCTGCGTCAGATGCCGCACCGGCAGCGGCCGCGCCTGCGCCTGCGGTTGAGATCAAGCCGTCAAAACCGCTTGCTGGCGAAGCTGATCTGGATGCACGCAAGGGCAGCTGGACATATACAGCGGATGCGTCTGATACGGCGAAACCTGTTGCTGCGGCACCTGCGCCCGCGACGAACGATGACTATGATGGCGACGGCGTCGTTGAAGGCGAAAACGAAGGCACGCGTCCTGCGACCCTGTCTGCGCCACGCGATGGCGGGGCAGATGATTTGAAACGGATCAAGGGGATTGGTCCAAAGTTGGAAAAGCTATGCAATGACATGGGCTTTTACCATTTCGATCAGATCGCAGCATGGACAGCCGACGAAGTTGCATGGGTGAACGCGAACCTACAAGGTTTCAAGGGCCGCGTAAGCCGTGATGAATGGGTTGCTCAGGCCAAGCTTTTGGCGTCGGGCGCTGAAACAGAATTCTCTAAACGCGTCGACAAGGGCGGCGTTTACTAGGATGACAAAAATGGACCGCGAGGCAGAAAAACGTTTTGCACGGCAAGGGCGCACAACTGCGCTTGTGATTGCGGGTGCAATGTTGATCTGGCTTGCGGCACAATGGATTGGACCAAAATTGGGGTTGGCAGGTTTTACCAACCTTTACGGTATGCATGATCGCACATTAAAAGGTGCGATGGCGCGGGGCCATTGGGATGGCACTGCTGGTATCATCCAAAAAGGACGCGACTGGATCGTCGATCAGATGAAGGCCTCTGGTCTGCGTGGTCGTGGCGGTGCGGGCTTTCCAACCGGTTTAAAATGGTCGTTCATGCCGAAAGAAAGCGATGGTCGTCCTGCGTATTTGGTCATCAATGCCGATGAATCCGAACCCGGTACCTGTAAAGACCGCGAAATCATGCGTCACGATCCGCATACTTTGATCGAAGGGGCGTTGATCGCATCTTTCGCTATGAACGCGCATGCGTGCTATATCTATATCCGTGGCGAATACATCCGCGAAAAAGAAGCGTTACAAGCCGCGATTGACGAATGTTATGATGCCGGTTTGTTGGGTAAGAATGCCGCCAAATCCGGTTGGGATTTCGACCTGTATCTGCACCACGGGGCAGGCGCATATATTTGCGGCGAAGAAACCGCGTTGATCGAAAGCCTTGAGGGCAAAAAAGGCATGCCGCGCATGAAACCACCGTTCCCTGCGGGCGCGGGTTTGTACGGCTGTCCGACAACTGTGAATAACGTGGAATCCATTGCGGTTGCGCCAACCATTTTGCGCCGCGGTCCCGAATGGTTTTCATCCTTTGGCCGCCCCAATAACGTGGGCACCAAATTGTTCGCCATCTCGGGCCACGTCAACAACCCCTGCGTCGTAGAAGAGGCGATGTCGATCACCTTTGAAGAGCTGATCGAAAAGCATTGCGGCGGTATTCGCGGTGGGTGGGATAACCTGTTGGCCGTGATCCCGGGTGGATCGTCTGTACCATGTGTGCGCGGCGAAAACATGCGTGATGCGATCATGGATTTCGATTACCTGCGTGGCGAATTGGGATCGGGTCTGGGCACTGCTGCGGTGATCGTGATGGACAAATCCACCGATATCGTAAAAGCAATCTGGCGTCTGTCAAAATTCTATAAACACGAAAGCTGTGGTCAATGTACCCC
>RGAJ01000216.1 GCA_009920225.1 Paracoccaceae bacterium | reverse complement strand
GTCGCGCAATCGGTAGCGTTCAGCTTTTGGTTTCGTAGTCATATAACTGCTTCGCTTCCTCTAAAGTATCAAATATTTTCAGCTGGCCATGTGTCAAAACCGCAGCTTTTTTAACAAATTGTTCAAGCACCTCAGGTTGATGAGATACGATAACAATGGTGGTTGTGCGTAAACGTTCGGCCAATATTTCGCCTGCCTTGCGGTTGAATTCTACGTCCATACTGCGCGGCATGCCTTCGTCAATCAAGTACATATCGAAATCAAGCGCCAACATAAGCGAGAACATAAAGCGTGATTTCATACCCGATGAATAGGTGCCCAACGGCTGGTCAAAATATTCCTCAAGCCCGCAAAGCCAACGACAGTAGGCTTCGACATAATCTGTGTCGATCCCGTATAGTTTCGCGATATAGCGGCAATTTTCGCGCGCTGACAGCTTTGGCACAACCCCGCCCATAAACCCAAGCGGAAAGGATATGCGACATCCGCGATGAATTTCGCCCTCGTCGGGTTTTTCCAAACCCGCCATCATTTTGATAAGCGTGGTTTTCCCAGTACCGTTTGGCGCCAAGATTCCCAAAGACGTGCCCAATTCAACGCGAAATGACACCCGATCCAAAATAATCTTGCGCTGCGTTCCCGTTCAAAATGATTTGCTGACATTTGCGAATTCTAACATACGTCACTCATCAACGTTTTGGGCACATATGTCCGTTTCAGGAAAATTTCTGCCATCCTCATCCAAGTACCATAGATAGAAATAATTTTTGATAAAAGTGAAGTGCGTGAAAATAAAAAAACCGGCACTGTGGCCGGTTTTCATTATCCCTTCATCGAATCCCAAAAGGATTTCACCGATGAGAAAAAGCTACTGCCTTCGGGGTTGTTGTCTTCGGACAGTTCTTCAAACTCTCGCAAAAGCTCTTTTTGACGACTTGTCAGATTTACAGGTGTTTCCACCGCCAATTCGATGAACATATCACCGACTTGGCTTGACCGCACCGCTGGCATGCCCTTGGACCGCAGACGCATCTGACGACCTGATTGCGATCCTGCCGGCACTTTTACGCGGCTTCGACCACCGTCGATTGTTGGGACTTCGATATCCCCACCAAGTGCGGCGGCAGCCATTGACACAGGGACCCGACAAAACAGGTTCGTGCCTTCGCGTTGAAAGATCTCGTGCGGGGCAACCTCGATAAAGATGTACAGATCACCCGCTGGCCCACCACGCAAGCCTGCCTCGCCTTCGCCGGACAGACGGATCCGTGTGCCCGTTTCGACACCCGCAGGAATATTCACGCTCAGCGCGCGGTCTTTTTCGGTACGGCCTTGACCCGAACATGATTTACAGGGGTTTTTAATAATTTGCCCTGCACCTGAACAGGTTGGACACGTCCGCTCAACGGTAAAGAACCCTTGGGTCGCGCGAACCTTGCCCATACCAGAACAGGTTGGGCATGTGGCAGGTTCTGAACCCCCTTCAGCGCCTGTACCTGTGCATGCGTTACATTGCACCGATGTCGGAACGCTGATCGTCTTTTGGGCACCTGAGAATGCTTCTTCTAGGGTGATCCGCATATTGTACCGCAGATCGGCACCCCGCGTGGACCGTTGGCGCCCACCGCCACGTCCGCCGCCCATGAAATCCCCAAAGAGATCGTCAAAAACGTCGGAAAATGCGCTGGAAAAATCGCCGCCGCCATGAAAACCACCGCCAGGACGTCCGCCGCCCATACCGCCTTCGAATGCGGCATGACCATAGCGATCATAGGCTGCCTTTTTGTCAGCATCCTTTAGAACGTCATAGGCTTCGTTGATTTCTTTGAATTGGGCTTCGGCGTTGGGGTTGTCTGAATTGCGATCTGGATGCAATTCTTTCGCTTTTTTGCGATAAGCTTTTTTAAGCTCGTCGGCAGACGCGCCTTTAGATGCCCCTAGAACGTCATAATAATCACGTTTTGACATGTTAATTACGCCTCCTTTTCAAACACACAGGCCAGCCCATTCGGACGGGCTGACCTTTTTCGTGTTCGTTCGCTTAGCGTTTGTCGCCACCCAAATCTTCGAAGTCGGCATCAAGGATGTCGTCATCGCTTACATGATCGTCACGACCATCAAGCGGGCTCTTGTCGTCGTCCGCATCTTGGCTTGCTTTGTAGATCGCTTCACCCAAACGCATTGACGCTTCGGTCACGTTTTGAATGCCCGATTTGATCTTGCCCGCGTTGTCTGTTTCCAATTCGTCTTTCAACGCCGCGATGGCCAATTCAATGGCTTCAATCGTGGATGGATCAACTTTATCGCCATGCTCTTCGATCGATTTCTCGGTCGAATGGATCAGGCTTTCCGCTTGGTTCTTGGCTTCGATCAATTCACGGCGCTCTTTATCCGCATCCGCATTTTCTTCTGCTTCGCGCACCATGCGTTCGATGTCTTCGTCGGTCAAACCACCAGACGCCTGGATCGTGATCTTTTGCTCTTTGCCTGTGCCTTTGTCTTTCGCAGACACGGACACGATACCGTTGGCGTCGATGTCAAAAGTCACTTCGATCTGCGGCATACCACGTGGCGCAGGTGGGATGTTTTCCAAATTGAACTGACCCAAGATTTTGTTGTCAGCTGCCATTTCGCGTTCACCTTGGAACACACGGATTGTAACCGCATTTTGGTTGTCTTCTGCGGTTGAGAACACCTGCGATTTCTTGGTTGGGATCGTTGTGTTGCGATCGATCAGACGTGTGAACACGCCACCCAAGGTTTCGATACCCAAGGACAATGGTGTGACGTCCAACAAAACAACGTCTTTCACGTCACCTTGCAAAACGCCTGCTTGGATTGCGGCACCCATGGCCACAACTTCGTCGGGGTTCACACCTTTGTGGGGCTCTTTACCAAAGAACTTGGTAACCTCTTCGATCACCTTTGGCATACGGGTCATACCACCGACCAACACAACTTCGTCGATGTCAGACGTTGACAGGCCTGCGTCTTTCAACGCGGCTTGGCATGGTTTGATCGATGCTTTGATCAGATCACCAACAAGGCTTTCCAATTTTGCACGTGTCAGTTTCATGACCATGTGCAACGGCGTACCTGTTTTGCCGTCCATCGAAATAAACGGTTGGTTGATCTCGGTTTGTGACGATGACGAAAGTTCGATTTTGGCCTTTTCTGCAGCTTCTTTCAAACGTTGCAGCGCCATTTTGTCTTTGGTCAAATTCGATCTCAAGGATCGTGACGTCGAACGTACCGCCGCCAAGGTCATAGACCGCGATCGTTTTGCTTTCTTTTTTGTCCAAACCATATGCCAGCGCTGCGGCTGTTGGTTCGTTGATGATACGCAACACCTCAAGACCTGCGATCTTACCCGCGTCTTTTGTGGCCTGACGTTGCGCGTCGTTGAAATACGCTGGAACAGTGATCACCGCTTGGGTCACTTCTTCACCCAGATAGCTTTCGGCTGTTTCTTTCATCTTTTGAAGCGTGAACGCAGAAATTTGCGACGGTGAATATTTCTCACCGCGTGCCTCAACCCATGCGTCACCATTGCCACCATCGACAACAGTAAAGGGGAGGTTCTTTTTGTCTTTTGCCAAATGCGCATCATCGGCGCGACGACCGATCAAACGCTTTACACCAAAAATCGTGTTCGATGGGTTTGTCACCGCTTGACGTTTTGCGGGTTGACCAACCAAACGTTCATCATCTGTGAACGCCACGATTGAAGGAGTTGTGCGGGCGCCTTCAGAGTTTTCAACAACCCGAGGCTGAGACCCGTCCATGATGGCCACACAGCTGTTTGTGGTGCCAAGGTCGATACCAATTACTTTTCCCATTTTATGATCCCTCTTCTATTTAAGGCGATGTCATGCGACGCAGACCCAATGCGGCATCGGCGACGCGAAGGTGTCATAACGCGATAACGCTATCGATTAAGACAGACGGTATATAGGCAGGGTTTACAGGGGCTGCAAGCGTTCCATTGCAGAAAATTAATCTAAATTGGGCTAATTTCGA
>RGAJ01000215.1 GCA_009920225.1 Paracoccaceae bacterium | reverse complement strand
GGTATCGGTTTGAACGTGATCCAGGGCCTGCGTTTGGCGGGGGCCGATCAAATTGTTGGCGTTGATCTCAACAACGATAAAAAAGCAATGGCCGAGCGGTTCGGCATGACCCATTTCGTCAATCCGTCCGAGGTTGAGGGCGATTTGGTACCCTATCTGGTGAACCTGACCAAGGGTGGGGCAGATTACACATTCGACGCGACAGGCAATGTGAATGTCATGCGCACCGCGTTGGAATCCGCGCATAAAGGATGGGGCGAAAGCATCATCATCGGCGTTGCCCCTGCAGGTGCAGAAATTTCCACGCGGCCCTTCCAATTGGTCACAGGTCGGGTTTGGCGCGGCACCGCCTTTGGCGGCGCGCGGGGTCGTACCGATGTGCCCAAGATTGTCGATTGGTACATGGACGGAAAGATCGAGATTGATCCAATGATCACGCATACCCTGTCTTTGGATGATATCAACAAGGGCTTTGACCTGATGCACGCGGGCGAAAGCATTCGTTCGGTCGTTGTCTATTGATCGGTTTCAATGGTGTTGGCGCTCACGCGCCAATGCCTTCGGCGAGGATATTTTTAGACAGAAAATGACAGGGTCTTATGGATATTCGACGCGCGACCGACGATGATCATATTGGTGTTTGGGAGATCTTGGAACCCGTTTTTCGGGCAGGGGATACCTATAGCATTGATGCAGATATTTCGCGCGACGATGCCTTGGCCTATTGGTTTGATGTGCAAAAGCAAACCTTTGTCGCAGAGGCGGATGGGCGGATCATTGGGACCTATTACATTCGTGCAAACCAAGCAGGCGGTGGCGCGCATGTGTGTAATTGTGGATATATGACGCATCCTGCGGCACGTGGCCTAGGGGTGGCGCGTGCAATGTTAGAGCATTCTTTGGACCTTGCCCCACGCATCGGATATCGTGCGATGCAGTATAATTTTGTGGTGTCTACGAACACGCGCGCGGTTCAAACGTGGCAGCGATACGGGTTTGATATTGTTGGAACGCTACCGATGGCCTTTCATCATCCGCAGATGGGGGATGTTGATGCCTATGTCATGTACAAACATCTATGATCCGTAGCGATGCATGAAGGTCGATACGGCGCCCTTTACGATGCGATCAACTTCGGCTTGGGACAATGACACCGAGATGCCAAAGATAAACCGCGGCCACCAATCGGCCTTGCACAATTCTGCGAACTGATCGGCGGCCAGTTCAAAATCATCAATCACCAATTCGCCTTTGGCAGTTGCCTCGCGGAAATAGGCGGCAAGCTTGTGACGGCCCATCAATGGACCGCTTTCATAGAAAAAGCGTCCAAGTTCGGGGAACCTGTCTGCCTCGGCCACACAAATACGGAACATGCGTTGCGAAAAGGTTGATTGCATGAGCCGGATGGTTTCATAGGCCGCCTGCGTCAGCGTTTCCGCAACCGGTGCCGTTTGATCGATCACTTCAATCGCGCTGTCGGCTTGGCATTGGCATTGAAATTTCACGACTTCGAAAAACAGACGTTCTTTGTCGGGAAAGTAATTGTAGACCGTCGCCTTGGACACTTGGGATTGACGGGCGACTTCATCCATATTTGCATTGGCAAAGCCATGCTGTAAAAACACCCGAAGCGCACCGTCGAGAACTTGGTCGTATTTACGGCCTTTGATCGTTTTGGGGGCTGGTGCGTTCATAACATCTCCGACTTTGGGATAGTATTATTTATTTTTCGTACGTGGGACAAGCATCTTGGTTGAAACTTTGCCAAGAGTTGCTATTTTAGAACTATTCTAAAAAGAGGCACAAGATGGCATATTGGTCACATCGTCGTCGATTTCGCGATTTAAGCGAACAGGAAATCATCGCGCTTGCAATTTCGTCTGAGGAAGACGATGGGCGGATCTATCGCAGTTATGCGGAATATTTGCGCGCGGACTATCCGCAAACGGCAGCTATTTTTGACGAAATGGCCGAAGAAGAAGATACACATCGGCAAGAATTGATCCGTCTGCATCAAGCGCGGTTTGGCAATGTCATTCCGCTTATCCGGCGCGAACACGTCGCAGGATTTTATGCGCGCAAACCGGTTTGGTTATCAAAACAGCTGTCCTTGGAGAGCATCCGCGCCGAAGCGGCCGCGATGGAACGCAACGCGGAACAATTTTACTTGCGCGCCGCCGCCCATACAAGCGATGCCGCGACGCGCAAATTGTTAGGGGATTTGGCGGCCGCAGAATCGGGGCACACCCGATCCGCCGAGGGTATGATGCAAGATCATTTGCAATCAGACGCGGCCGAAACCGAAGAGCTGACAGCGAAACGGCAATTCTTGCTGACATGGGTTCAGCCCGGGTTGGCGGGTCTCATGGATGGATCCGTATCCACCTTGGCGCCGATATTTGCGACGGCTTTCGCGACCCAAGACACGTGGACCACGTTCCTGGTGGGCTTGGCCGCCTCTGTCGGGGCAGGTATTTCGATGGGATTTACCGAAGCGGCCTCAGATGATGGTACGCTGTCGGGGCGCGGATCGCCCGTAAAACGCGGAATCGCCGCAGGGGTCATGACGACCCTTGGCGGATTGGGGCATGCGTTGCCCTATTTGATCCCGCATTTCACAACCGCAACCATCATTGCAATTGCCGTTGTGTTTATTGAACTTTGGGCCATCGCGTGGATCCAAAACAAATACATGGACACACCTTTCTTTCGCGCCGCGTTCCAAGTGGTTTTGGGCGGTGCTTTGGTCTTTGCGGCAGGGATCATAATCGGAAGCGGCTAGCAAAACCCATTGACGCCGCGCGGATTGGTGTTAAGCGTTACCCATGTATGATATTTTCATGAAAACGCTTCCCTTTTTTGCGCTGATTGGCGTGGGGTTCTGGGCAGGAAAAACACGGTTCTTCACAGAAGAAGCCACCGCGTATCTGACCAAATTCGTTTTCTATTTCGCGCTGTCTGCAATGTTATTCAAATTTTCGTCCAACCTGTCGTTGGGCGATTTATTGAATTGGGATTTCATATTCGCCTATCTCTGCGCGACAACGCTTGTCTATATTTTGGCGACCATTGTGTCGCTTGTACGCAAAAAACCGATGGCCGAAGCCGCGATTGAAGCGCAATGCGCTGTGATCGGAAACGTCGGATTCTTGGGCATTCCGATGTTGGCCCTGTTGATGGGTCAAGACGCGGTAGGGCATGTGATGATGGTGTTGGCGGTTGATCTGTTGGTCTTTGGGTCATTGGTCGTCATGATCATCGTCGGAAGCCGCGACGGCCGCATGCATGTCGGTATTTTCAAAACCTTGGCCAAAGGGTTGATCAAAAACCCGATGATCGTGTCGATCATTATTGGTCTTGCGTGGTCTGCGTGGGAAATTCCCATTCCTGCGCCCTTGAATGAGTTCATGTCGATGCTGGGGGCTGCTGCGACGCCTGGGGCCTTGTTTGCCATTGGTGCGTCACTTGCATCGAAATCGGCCGAACGGGTGGAAACGGCCGCGTGGTTGTCCGTGTGCAAATTGCTGTTGCATCCCTTGGCCGTCACCTATTTCGCAGTCTTTGTGTTCCCTGTCGATCCCTATGCGGCGGCGGTGATGATTGCGGCAGCGTCGTTGCCGGTGGCGGGAAACATTTACATGATTGCGCAGCATTACAATGTGGCGCCGCAACGGGTGTCAGCCTCAATCCTCATCTCGACCGCTGTTTCAATCGTGACCGTGTCTGTGGTCATTGCGTGGGTCACGCCGCTTTATTCCTAATTTCGTTCGCAAAGGGTTGAGCGTCCCTTTGGTTGTGCGCTACCACAGGTAACAAACACAAAAGGAATGGATGAATGGACATAGTTTCCGAAAACAAATGTTTTGATGGCACCCAAGGGGTTTACACACATCGCTCTGAAGTATGTGACTGTGACATGACATTTGGTCTGTTCATGCCGTCCCTTGCGCGCACGACGGATGTGCCCGTTCTGTGGTATTTGTCCGGACTGACATGCACGCATGAAAACGCAATGGTCAAA
>RGAJ01000214.1 GCA_009920225.1 Paracoccaceae bacterium | reverse complement strand
GACGACACCATATTGTCGCGCATCACCAGACGTTCGGTGACACAGCTGGGCTTAACAACGGGAATGTCATGTTATGCCGTTGTGAAATCGGTATCGGTTGGGCCGTCAGATATTGGTTAATCACATCGCCTTGTTGATGTGATAGGTGCCTTCGGGCAAATGGATCGACGCGGCCAAATCTTTTAACTGACACATGGACAGTGTGATTTTTTGCATTTGATCCGTTCGGGGATCATATTGTTCGATTGTGACGCAATCTTCGAAACTTGTCACAACGATATCCTCTTTCAATGTGGCGACATTTTCGTCCAAAACCGTGATCACAGTGCAGTCAAATTCATGCTCGATGGTAAACATACCTTTTCACCCTGATTTTGTTGCTATACCTTATGGTAACATAAGTTCCGAAAATCGGTCACAAAAATCAAAGGTGACACAATGAATATTAAAGCCCTCACAGTTCTTGCAAGTGTATTTCTGTCTGCATGTGGCGGGGCGACAATGACGCCCGCCCCAAAACCTGTTACGTCCCCGAAAACGCCGGTCGCCTATATGGCCAATCCCGAAGCATCGTTTTCAACCGTGGCCAAGCGTGTGGTTCCCCTTGCCGTCACCGCATGCCGTGAAGCAACGACAAATACACGCTGCGACTTTAGCGTTTTTGTCGACAACCGTTACCCCGAGGTTGTGAATGCCTATCAAACCCAAGATCGCTCTGGAAAACCTTATATCGTCTTTTCGGTTGGCCTGTTGAACACGGCACGGAACGAAGAAGAGCTTGCCTTTGTTTTGGGACATGAATTGGCCCACCATCTTGCCGGACATTTGCAGCGCCAAGCAACGTCAAGCCAGTTGGGCGCGACTTTGGCGGGTGGTGTTGCCGCGATGATGGGCGGATCAAACCAAACCGTTGAGGCCGTCACGCGCATCGGTGCCGATGTCGGGGCGCGAGCCTATTCAAAATCGCACGAGCTTGAGGCTGATAAACTTGGCACGCTTTTGGCTTTGGATGCGGGATATGATCCGTTCAAAGGCGCACAGTTCTTTACCCGCATTCCCGATCCAGGCGATACATTCTTGGGGACCCATCCGCCCAACACAGCACGTATCGATATGGTCCGAAGCACGATGGCAAGCGTTCGCAAGTAAGCGGTGTTTTGTGCCTGTTAGTATGACATGTTCGGTTTTTGCGCGACCAAGCAAAGATTATTGGCAGGCATTTCCAAGACGTGACGCAGTTCTAACCAATTTTCTTCAAACCATTCGATGACATCAAAATCATCCTTGTATCCAATTTCGGGATTTTGGCGCACAAGGGCCTGATGAAAGGCTTCGTCGCCTTCACTGGTTAATTCACCGCCGCGCATGAATGGACCATACACCACGATCTTGCCACCATCGGCCAAGGCCTGTGTCGCCTTTGTAATAATGGATTTTACTTTTTCCTCAGAAATGAGGTGAAAAAGATTCACAATCACAATCCCATCGGGACACAGATCCACCAACACTTGAACAATCGCATCTTTGTTCCGTTCTGCAGACGGGGCAAACATTTTTCCCGTTTCATCGCGGTCGAGTGGCCGCGTTCCCTCTGGAGAAGATGTCATTTTGAGACTCCTTCAGCCATAAAACGTGGAACGATGGTATTAAATTTATATACTTTAGGAATTTTCACACACATATTTACGATTGTTTTCATTTATTTGGTCAGGTTTTCCATACCATGCGATAAACTCACGTTTAGGCAAGGCGTTCTTTTAGTCAGGAAGGTTGCACATCTATCATCACGGAGATGCAGCGTAACCGATGTAGAAGAGGACACCATGCAAACCAGAACGATACAAGAGCTAATTGTAAATCAAAAGCTTATTACGATACATCAAACTGCACGCGTGGGATGGGCCGCAAAAGTGATGGCGCGGCACACCATAAGTGCCCTACCCGTCGTGAAAGAAGGCTTCGTGATCGGAATCGTGACCGAACGTGATATCGTTCAAAAATGTTTGGCTGCAGGTTTGATGCCGTGCGATGCAACCATGCGCGATATCATGACACCAGATCCGTTGACCATTCGATTTAGTGAAACAGTGTCCGTCGCAATTGCGAAAATGCTAGAACACAACATTCGACATTTGCCGGTTCAATGTGTGGACGGGTCAGTATGTGGGATGGTGTCGATGCGGATGTTGGTGGCGGATATGAAAAAAACGATCCAAGCCAGTATTTTCAATATCCCGCTTTATGGGCCAGAGACGATGAAACATTTGGTTAAAAAAATTCGATTGAACTGAGGTGACATGCCCCTCACATCCTGAGGGGCATGCGGTGTTATACCTTAGGAAGGAATAGATCCCTCGATCCCTTCAACATAGAAGTTCAAGCCAGCCAAAGTGCCATCATCTGCGATTTCGCCTTCTGCCAACCAGGGTGTCCCATCTTGTTTGTTGATCGGACCTGTGAACGGATGATACGCGCCCGATGCGATTGCGTCGCGCATTGCTTCTGCTTCTGCTTTGGCTTCTGCTGGAACGACATCGGAAATTTCACCAATGCCCACCATGCCTTTGCCAATGCCATCCCAAGTGTTCACAGATGACCATGTGCCATCCATCGCAGCTTGGACGCGTGCGATGTAATATGGCGCCCAATTGTCGATGATCGAAGAAATGCGTGGCATTGGGCCGTATTCCGCCATATCCGCCGCTTGGCCGAATGTGTAAACATTGCCTGCTTCTTTCGCAGCCGCATGTGGCGCAGTCGAATCTGTGTGTTGCAGAACCACGTCACAGCCTTGGTCGATCAATGCTTTTGCAGCGTCTGCTTCTTTCGCAGGGTTCAACCACTCAAAGATCCAGATGATTTTGAATTCAACATTTGGATTCACCTTGCGTGCGTGAATGAACGCAGAGTTGATGCCGCGCACAACTTCTGGAATTGGAACAGACGCGATGTAACCCACTTTGTTGGTTTTTGTAACGCGGCCCGCAAGCGTACCTTGGATTGCGCGACCTTCGTAGAAACGTGCTGAGTAAACAGAAACGTTATCCGCTTGTTTGTAACCTGTTGCGTGTTCAAATTTCACATTCGGGAATTTCGCCGCAACATTGACGGTTGGGTCCATGTAACCAAAAGATGTTGTAAAGATGATGTTCGCACCACCGAGACACATTTGTGTAATTGCACGTTCGGCATCTGGGCCTTCTGGTACGTTTTCTTGGTAAACGAAATCAACCGCGCCACCGAAATGTTCAACCATTTCCATTGCGGAATGGTGGTGGTGCTGTGTCCAACCGCCATCATTGATTGGGCCGACATAGATAAAACCAACCTTGATTTTACCATTTGCGGCAACGGGTGCCCCCATGGATGCGGCGAACGCAGCAAATGCGCCAGCAGCAAGTAGTTCTCTACGGTTCATAGTCTCTCTCCTGTTTGTGCGGGCAAGCCCGCGGTCAATACACCTACGATGAGGCGCTAAAAATACGCCCCAATGATCCTGGTGCCCGTCCCCCAGACATAAACACCAATACCAATATAGTAGCGATATAAGGCGACATAGACAAATATTCGACAGGTATATCAAGCCCCATCGCTTGAATATTAATCTGCAAAGCTGTCACGCCGCCAAATAGATAGGCACCAATTAACAATCGCCATGGCTTCCAACTGGCAAAAACCACAATAGCCAAGGCAATCCATCCAGTTCCTGCCGTGATATTGTCCACCCATTGGGGAACACGGGCCAAGCTGATATAAGCCCCGCCAAGCCCCGCACAGGCACCGCCAAAGGCAATGGCCATCAACCGAACATGGCGCACATTATACCCTAAGGCATGTGCTGCATCATGATTTTCACCCACCGCGCGCAGAATCATGCCCGCACGCGACCGCGATAAAAACCAAAACACCGCCACAACAGCGATCAGGCTAAGATAGACCACCCCATCATGACGAAACAAGATCGGCCCCAAAACTGGAATGTCGGACAAAATTGGAATCGGCATCTTTGTCACCGGCACTTGGTT
>RGAJ01000213.1 GCA_009920225.1 Paracoccaceae bacterium | reverse complement strand
ACATCTTTGGTCTTTGCGTCTTGGGCGATGGCGGGGATTAATCCGTCTGCATTATACCGCAGACTGGCGGGGTCAAAAGTTTTCATGTTGCGCCTTTTGCTTTCTGATTTTATCCCCTATCTAAGGTGAAAGCGCCGAAAGGAAAAGCCATGTCCAACGAAAGTGATCTGATCAATCTGTATTCGTCCCGCATTCTGGGGCTCGCGGCAGATATTCCGCATACGGATCGTTTGGATGCGCCACAGGCCAGCGTGAAAAAACGTTCGCCGCTCTGCGGATCGACCGTCACCGTGGATATGTCGGTACAAGATGGCGTGGTTACCGCCTATGGCCAAGATGTCAAAGCCTGTGCTTTGGGCCAAGCGGCGGCATCCGTTGTCGGGGCTGCAATTGTTGGGGCCACGGTTGACCAAGTGCGTCGCGCGCGTGATGAATTGCACGCAATGCTGAAATCCGATGGTCCTGTCCCAAGCGCGCCATTTTCTGGATTAGAAGTCTTGCTTCCTGCCAAAGAGTACAAAAATCGCCACGCGTCGATCTTGCTGTCGCTTGAGGCGTCGGTCGCGGCCATTTGCCAGATCGAAGAACAGGTCTCATAAAAAACGCCCCGCAGAAACTGTGGGGCGTTTATGTTTCATTGGTTTGAAAATTACAGGCCTAAGGCCGCGCGAATTTGATCCAGCGCAGCTTTTAACAGCTCTGGATTGTCTTTTGCTTTTTCAAGCGCACCAACCAAAAGCGTTTTCTTCAGGCCATCCAAATCAGACCCGTTCACCATTTCGGTCACTTTGTCCAAGCTAAACCCCTCAGGTGTAAGCAGGTCGGCAACCGATGTTTCTGTGGCGGCGGCTTCTGTTGTGGCCGCTGCCGTTTCAGCTGCGGCTTCTGTAGTAGCTTCTGCTGCAGCTTCTGTCGCCTCTGCTGCGGTTTCAGTTACGGCTTCTGTTGTGGCCTCAACGGCCTCTGCGGCGGCCTCTGTGGCGGCTTCTGTTGCCGTTGCAGCAGCGTCGGTCGCTGCCTCAACTGCGGTGGTGGCAGCGTCACCGGCGCTTTCGGCGACATCAGACACAACGCTGTTTGCAGCATCGGTCAAAGCTGCGGCTGCATCTTTGCCTTCTTGGATTTCGGTCACGGCTGTTTCCACCGCGGATGTTGCCGCTTCGACAACGTTCTCTTCGACGCTTTTCACTTCTTCGGCAACCGCTTCAACCGCTTCTTCGACAGCAGTCGTTGCCTCTTCCACTGCTGTTGTCGCCGCTTCTGCAGCTTCTACAGTCTCTTCAACCTCTTCCACAGCAGTTTCAACTGCAGCTTCTGCTTCGGTTACTTTTTCTACAACCTCAGATGTTTGTTCTGTTTTGGATTGGGTCATAAAATACCCAACAACAGCAACGGCAATGACAACCACACCGATAAGAATTTTTTTCATTTTTGCATCCCTCGTTCATGACAGGGTCGTAAGACCCCTCGCGTTGCCGTAATTGATGCCTATTGGAATAAGAAACAAGGGGAATCCGAGCGAATAGTCCCCATGGTTGGCGGATTCCTGCTTGAAAGCTTGAGTGTGAAGGGTTACTTTGCGCGAGTAGTTTGAATAAAAAAGGATCAAAACCATAGCCCGCAAACCTCATAACGCGCCCCCTTCGCGCGAAACTGGACCTCGCATTAACGATCGTATCAGATGTCCTGAAATCCGCCTTATTGGTGCAGATGGTGAAAATGTAGGTGTTGTTACACCTGAACGCGGTGTTGAACTGGCTTTTGAAGCCGGTTTGGACCTTGTAGAGATTTCTCCGAACGCGAATCCGCCTGTCTGTAAGATCATGGATTTCGGCAAATACAAATACGAACAGCAAAAACGCGAATCTGAAGCGCGCAAAAAGCAAAAAGTGATTGAAGTGAAGGAAATCAAATTCCGTCCTGGCACTGATACACACGATTACGAAGTCAAAATGCGCAGCGTCTACAAGTTTTTGCAAAACGGCGACAAGGTCAAGATTACTTTGCGGTTCCGTGGTCGCGAAATGGCCCACCAAGATTTGGGTCGTGATTTGTTAAATCGCGTCGCAGAAGATGTGAAAGAGATGGGCAAGGTGGAAAACATGCCCAAGGTTGAAGGTCGTCAAATGACGATGATGATCGGTCCGATCGCCAAAACCTAACCTCTCGAACAGAACAAGGTCTTTCAATCAAAAAACCCCGCCACATTCGGCGGGGTTTTGTTATTCTTGGACATAAAAAACCCGCCTTGCGGCGGGTTCATTGGAATTACTCTGCAGCTTCAGGCAAACTGGGTGCTTCGGCCTGACCCTCAGGCGCATCCGGTTTTTTCCGACGCGGCGCGCCACGGGGTTTGCGCGGCTTTGGCTTGTCTTCTGGCTGTGAGTCTTGCGTGGTATCCGCAGCGTTTTCTTTGGGTTGTTCCACTCTGCGACGAGGCGCAGGTTGGTAATCCTCACCGATCATGGGCATGCTATCAACGATTGGCTGTTCGTCGCCGTCATAATCCCCGCCCAATACATCCGAACCGACATCGTTGTCATCATCATCGCGCGGACCACGATCGCGATCACGCTGTGCTTGGCGTTCACGATTGTCGCGTTCTTGTTGTTCGCGACGCTGATCCATGTCGCGCTGCGCTTCTGCTAACAGGCGCGTGTAATGTTCTGCGTGCTGCTGGAAGTTTTCCGTCGCAACACGGTCATTTGCCAACTGTGCATCACGCGCCAATTGATTGTATTTTTCAATAATTTGTTGTGGTGTTCCACGGACTTTTCCGTCTGGACCAGAACTATCAAACACACGGTTGATAACATTGCCCACAGTGCGATTGTTGTTACGGTTCTTGTTCGACCGTGAACGTGATTTAGAAGATCTCATATAAGCTTTCCAGCCTTAGTAATTAAAGTCACGTCGCCGCTAAGTGTCCATTTAGAATGCTTTGCGATGTTGGCTTGTCGTTGTCTGGGGTGCATTGCACGGCCTTCGGACAACTGAGGTGTATTAAACGCGTATTTCGCCGCACTACAAGCAAAATCTATCGATAAATGCCATTTTTCCGGAAAATAATGACAAAAATCACATTTTTGCTGTGATCAAGCGGTCTTTTTGTTCAAAATCTGTGTGAACGCGCAGCTTAGAAAACCCTGCGCTCTTGAAAATTTGCGTCACATCCGCAGCTTGGGCATGGCCAATTTCGACAATGACAGCCCCATAAGGCGTCAAGACATCGGGCGCGTGCCGTGCAATGATGCGATAGGGATCCAAACCATCCCCCCCAGGCGTGAGGGCAATGTGCGGATCATATCCCAAAACCTCTGGCGCAAGATCGCGCATTTCTGCATCGGAAATATAGGGCGGATTTGACAGGATCAGATCGAACCGCCCTGTGACCGCATCAAACCATGATCCTTGGACAAAGGACAGCCGATCCGCGACGCCCAAATCACGGGCATTTTTTTGCGCAACATCTAGGGCCGATTTTGAAATATCGCTTGCTACGACCTTTGCGGTAGGACGTTCTGCGGCCATGGTGATGGCGATCACCCCGCTTCCCGTACCAAGATCAAGGATACGGTCCCCTGCGTGTTCAAGCGCGGCCGCGATCAAGGTTTCTGTGTCCCCGCGCGGGTCAAGCACATCATCCGTTAAGTGATATGACCGCCCCCAAAACAAACGCGTTCCCAGAATCCGCGAAACCGGGCGATGGAGCAGTCGTTGTGCGATGAATGCGTCAAAGCGGTCCTGACAAGGCGGATCAATGTCGTCATGCAACGCCAAGGTCAAACGGGATACATCAATCCCCAGTGCCCCCGCCATCAAAAGCCGCGCATCCCGTGCCGCGCCGTCAATGTCCGCGGTCTGCAGGGCACGAATGCCGAGGGTTAATACAGATTGAACTGTCATTGCCCCATTTCGGCCAAGAGCGTCGCCTGCGCATCAGAAATCAACGCATCAATCGTTTCATCCAGATCGCCCGCCAAAATTTGATCGAGCTTGTAGAGCGTCATGTTGATGCGATGATCTGTCATCCGCCCTTGGGGGAAGTT
>RGAJ01000212.1 GCA_009920225.1 Paracoccaceae bacterium | reverse complement strand
ACACTTGAACACCGACACGGTAGGGAGGCCTGTCAATGTCCAACAACGCAGCACTTTATTTCGTTGATCGCCACCTGTCCGAAGGGCGCGCCGACAAAACCGCCTTTGTCGAAGCAGACGGTCGCAAAAGATCCCTGACCTATGGCGCATTGGCGCAGCAAACATCGCAATTTGCCGGCGCATTAACCCGCGCAGGGATCCGCCGCGAAGAGCGGATGGCCATGATCGTGGTGGATGAATTGGAATTCCCGATTGCATTTTGGGGCGCACTCAAGGCTGGTGTGGTTCCAATCCCACTCAATACGCTGTTATCAACCGATGTCTATCGCGACATCGTAAATGACAGCCGTGCCACCGTATTGATGGTCTCGGCCGTGCTGTGGGAAACAGTGGCGCCAATTGTTCAAGATATCCCAAGCTTGACCCATGTTATTGTGGTCGGCGACACCAAAGACGGTGCAACGTCTTTTGATGATTTCATACACGGCGCCAAAGAACTGGCCACCACAGAGGCCAAGGCGGATGAATTGGCGTTTTGGCTATATTCCTCGGGGTCCACTGGGTTGCCAAAAGGTGTGCGCCATTTGCACGAAAACCTGCAAGCCACATCTGATACATTCGGTGCGCAAGTTTTGGGCATTCGCGAAACCGACGTGGTCTATTCGGCGGCAAAATTGTTCTTTGCCTATGGTTTGGGCAATGGCATGAGCTTTCCAATGTCGGTTGGGGCGACGACGATCCTATGGGCGTCGCGCCCAACACCTGCGGATACGTTTGACATTTTAACGACACATCGCCCAACCATTTTCTGCGGTGTGCCAACGCTGTTTGCCGCAATGTTGGCCCATGCGGAAAAATCCCCGATCGAGGGTGAGATTGCGGTGCGTCTATGCACGTCCGCTGGCGAAGCCTTGCCACGTGAGGTTGGTGAGAAATGGCAACGCCAATTCGCAAGCGAAATCGTCGACGGTGTCGGATCGACCGAGATGCTGCATATCTTTCTATCCAATGCACCTGGAAATATCCAATATGGCACCTCAGGCGTTGCCGTGCCGGGATATGAGCTTCGGGTCGTCGATGAAAACGACAACGACGTAGAGGTCGGGGGGATTGGTGAATTGTTGGTCAATGGCCCGTCTTCTGCAGAAAGCTATTGGAACCGCCGCGAAAAATCCAAAGCGACCTTCCAAGGATATTGGACCCGCACAGGTGACAAATACGAAAAATTGGAAGGTGGCCGATTGGTATACTGTGGCCGCACCGACGATATGTTCAAAGTTTCGGGCATCTGGCTTTCCCCGTTCGAAGTAGAACAAGCCTTAGTCGAACATCCCAGCGTTCTTGAGGCAGCCGTTGTTCCATACCGTGACAAAGACGGGTTGGAAAAACCGCGTGCTTTTGTTGTTCTAAAAGACGGTGAACGCGCCGATTGCGTGGATACATTGAAAGATTTTGTAAAAGACAGGATCGGCAAATGGAAATACCCGCGCAAGGTGGATATCGTGACCGATTTGCCGAAAACCGCCACGGGTAAAATTCAACGGTTTAAATTGCGCGATGTCGATTGAGCATGACTGGGGTAGGGACGGGTTCATAACCATCAAGGGCAGGGCGCTTGAATGTGTAAGCTTTGGATCATCCCCCTCTGATACCGCCACAATCATCCTGTTGCACGAAGGATTGGGATGCGTCGCCCTGTGGCGGGATTTTCCACAACGCCTAAGTGACGCCACAGGCTGTGGTGTTTTTGTTTATTCCCGCGCAGGTTATGGTCACTCTGATTTGGACAGCCTGCCGCGTCCTCTTGATTACATGACGCGCGAGGCGGTGGATGTGCTGCCTCATGTCATCGACGCAATTGGTGCGAAAAAGGTGATCCTGGTCGGTCATAGCGACGGGGCAAGCATCGCGGCGATTTATGCGGGGTCATTTAATGATCCGCGCCTTGGGGCGATTGTATTGATGGCGCCGCATTTCTTTACCGAACCGATAGGTTTGGCCGAAATTGAACGGGCCAAGATTGTGTTTGAAACAACCAATTTGCCCGCAAAAATGGGTAAATATCATCGACATCCGGAACATACATTTAGGGGATGGAATGACAGCTGGCTGCACCCTGATTTTGCGACATGGGACATCACCGATGTGATCGACTATATCCGCGTGCCCTGTCTTTTGATCCAAGGGGAACAGGACCAATATGGTACGATGGCGCAATTGGATGTCGTTCAAGACCGATCCTATGCACCTGTGGATCGGGTGAATATCCCCGATTGCAAACACACCCCATTTGCCGAACAACCGCAGGTGACTTTGGATGCCATTGCTGATTTTGTGGCTCATCTTGATCGGTTTGACCCGTTGGGGCGCAATGCAAGGTGAGTTCGCGCAATACCTGCCTGATTGGGCCTATGTTCCAGGTGTCACGCCGCGCCACCCTGAGGGGTGGTTTTCCGATTTAAAAGACAGCTTTCGCACACATACACCGTTGGAAATCTTTGGGGATACGCTGCTGTTTCGGGTTGGGTTATATTACCTTGATCACGGCTATTTCTGGGAATGCCACGAAGTCGTTGAACCCCTGTGGTTGGCAGCCCCCGCCCGCAGCGCAGAGCGCATCTTTTTTCAACTGATTATCCAAGTCGCAAATGCTGGGTTAAAGCGTAAAATGGGGCGCATGAATGCCTATTCGCGCTTGGTGGGCAAAGCCGAGACCCTCGCGTCGGACCTACGATCACGCGGTGTAGACGCCATTTATGGGATCAAATTGGCAGATATAATGTATTATACTGCATAATTATCTCATTATGAGATCATTATTGCACTATCGTGCCATTTTCATGTTTACCGCCCACAGGGATTCGCAGTAGCGTCAGGTAAAGCCAAAATAAGGACAGCCCAGATGACCAAGTTGATTGATTTTCGCACCAACCCATCAAAATATAACCATTGGCACGTGGAATATAATGGACCCGTCGCATCCTTGATCATGGATGTGAATGAAGATGCCGGTTTGTTTGAAGGCTACCAGCTGAAGCTGAATTCATATGACCTTGGCGTCGACATCGAATTGAATGACGTCGTACAGCGCATGCGCTTTGAACATCCAGAGGTCAAAGTTGTTGTTATGAAATCTGGCAAGGAAAAAGTGTTCTGCGCCGGTGCCAACATCCGCATGCTGGGGGGCGCGGCCCATAGCCACAAGGTGAATTTCTGTAAATTCACCAACGAAACCCGCAACGCGTTTGAGGCCGCTGAACAAGAGTCTGGTCAGAAATATGTTGCCGCTGTGAAGGGTGCCTGTGCGGGCGGCGGTTATGAATTGGCGCTTGCGTGCAATTACATCATGCTCACAGACGATGCGCAGTCCTCTGTATCACTGCCCGAGGTTCCTCTTTTGGCCGTTTTGCCTGGTACGGGCGGGTTAACGCGTGTCACGGACAAACGCAAAGTGCGTCGCGATTTGGCGGATATCTTTTGTTCGACAGAAGAAGGCGTAAAAGGCAAACGCGCCCAAGACTGGCGTTTGGTGGATGAGGTGATCGCGAATTCAAAATTTGACGCGACCGTTGCAGAACGCGCCGCACAGTTTGCCGCAGAATTGTCAAAAGGGGATGACCGCCAAGGCATCACCTTGGGCGATTTGGACCGCAAAATTGATGAGAATGGCAACGTTACCTATTCCTTGGTCGAAGTTGCGATTGATCGCGACGCGCGGTCGGCAACCATCACGCTTCATGGCCCGTCCGATGATGCGCCACGCGATATGGCGGCGTTTCATGCGCAAGGCGATCAGGCATATTTGCTGCGTTTGGCGCGTGAATTCGAAGACGCGATTTTGCATCTGCGTCTGAACGAAATGGAATTGGGTCTGTGGGTGTTCAAAACTCAAGGCGATCCAGAGCGTCTTTTGGCGCATGAAAAGCTGTTGGCGGATAATGCCGATCATTGGCTGGCAAACGAAGTCCGCCATTTCTGGAAACGCACCTTGAAACGGGTTGATGTGACGTCACGGTCCTTGGTGGCCTTGGTCGAACATGGGTCCTGTTA
>RGAJ01000211.1 GCA_009920225.1 Paracoccaceae bacterium | reverse complement strand
GACTTTAACCCACGTTGTACGCTTTCGACCAGTCGAATATCTTCCTCCACTGTCGTAGCGCGGTCTTGTACCGCCATGCGACGCACGGTTTCGTTGTCATGCCCCCCCACCGAATACCATCCGCGCCAGACCACAACGTGATCTGCATCAATCGCGCGCCAGTGATAGGTGTTCAACAAATTCCCCGGATAGACCTGAAATGAAAACATCGGCCACAAAAACCAACTGGAATATTTGTCGTTATTCGCAAACCCCGAATTGATGTCATAGGTCATATTCTCCATCGAATTTGATTCCGTTGTATGACGCAAACAATAACCTTGGGGTTGGATGTCATAGGTTTCGGGTTTGATCACCCCCGTCGAGAACGTCGGATGGTTCAACGAACAGTGATAACATTCGGAATAGTTTTCGACCGACACTTTCCAATTACAGTTTTCAGGGATTTCGACCCATTCCAATGGCTTGAGGTCGGCCCAGTTTGGCACAAAGCTTTCCAATTCCGCCCGCACATTCGGAAACCAATCCTCCATCGGTTTGGCCTGCGGATCGAGGTTTACAAAAATAAAGCCCAAGAACACTTCGGTGCGCACTTCGGTCAGGCAGATCTTGGTCTTGTCAAAGCCTTCGACCTTGTTGATATTTGGGCCCGCCCGCAGCTGACCCGTTAATTCATAGGTCCATGCGTGATACGGGCATACGACCACCCGCGTCGTGCCTGCACCTTGGACCAATTGATGGGCGCGGTGTTGGCACACATTATAAAACGTGCGGATTTCGCCATCGCGCCCCTTGATCGAAAACAGGCTTTCACCGGCAAGGTCAAAGGCAAAATAATCGCCGGTATTTTCCAACTGGCTGACGTGCCCCGCAAATTGCCACGTCTTCGCCAAGAGCCCATCGCATTCGGCACGAAAAATTGCGGGGTCGGTGTAATATCGCGCCTCAAGGGATCGAACAGGTTCGGACATCTGGGTCATTCTGGTTCCTCCATATAGATGCCCAATTGGTGGCGGCGTTGGTGAAATTGTTCGACGCGCTCGACAATTTCGTCACTTGCGACCGAAATCACTAAACTCAGCAATGTTTCCAGCACCGCGATTGTGGACACAGAGGATGGAAAGAACTGTGGCGTGTCGATGCGCACGACAAAACTATGATCGGCCGCCAACACGATCGGGCTTGCGGGGCTGTCGGAAATGGCAATGACGGTGATGCCTTGTTCCTTTGCGATGCGCACCGCATCCACGACCTCGCGCCGATAGGGGCGCGATGTCATCGCGATCAACACATCTTGGTCATTGGCCCATGCAAGATCATCGACAGGCGTCGATCCAGACCGAGGAATTGCATGAAACTGTTTCATGCCTGTGGACGCAAGATAGGTGAAATTGCGCGCGTTCGAATTATTGACCCCCACCCCAAGCGTGAACACTTGTCGGCTGTTCCAAATCACTTCTGCCGCATTTTTCAAAGCATCTTCATCAATCGCGGCAAAGGTTTCTTCGATATTGCGGATCGCGCTGCCCACCATATCGGCATAAAGCCTACCCAATTCGCCCGATTTTCGGATATCTTGTAACCACCGCGCGCGTTCGGGAAAGCTGACCGCGCCTTGGCGAATGGCATCGCGAAACGGGGTGCGAAAATCATCGTACCCCTCAAACCCGATTTGTCGGGCCATGCGCACGATCGTGTTAGGTTTGACATTGGCCGCTTCGGCGATCTCGCGCACGGTGGACACACCCACGTCAGAGGGGTTTTCCAACACATACCGCGCGGCTTTTTGTGCCTCAGGTGTCAGGGCATCCCATTCGTCGCTCAGGCGGTCTAAAACTGATTTTGACATATCTGTACCATTCATGATTGACATTGATACAGATATACCATTAGCCTGTCCATCAAATTTTACCCGTTTTGAAAAGGTTTCTTCCATGTCTGATTCCGCGTTTCCATCGCAGGCCCGTGTCGTGATTGTGGGGGGCGGCGTCATGGGCGTTGGCCTTGCCTATCATTTGGGCCACGAAGGATGGGGGGATGACACCGTCCTATTGGAAAAGGCGGAACTGACCAGCGGCAGCACATGGCACGCGGCGGGGCAAATCACCCATTCCACCAGCTCGTTTTCATTGGGCAAATGCGTTGATTATAACATTGGGCTCTATTCCGGCAAACTTGAGGCCGAAACAGGCCAACCCGTGACATGGCATGGATGCGGATCATTTCGATTGGCCTATACGCAGGACGAAATGGATTGGCTGCGCCACACATTGTCGGTGGCAACGTCATTGGGATTTAACATCGAATTGGTGGGGCCAGAACGGGTGGCCGAATTGCATCCGTTCTATAACCTTGAGGGCGTCTTAGGCGCGCTTTACACACCAGATGACGGACATGTCGATCCCACAAACGTCACAATGGCGATGGCCGCAGGCGCCCGACAAAAGGGCGTGCGAATTTTCCGCCACTGTCGTGCAACAAACATAACCCAAAACGCACAGGGCGAATGGGTCGTGGAAACAGAGCGCGGCACAATCACCTGCGAACATGTGGTCAACGCAGGGGGAACCTATGCGCGCCAGATGGGCGAATGGTCGGGGCTGCAATTGCCCATGACCTCCATGACACACCATTACTTTGTCACCGAACCTGTGCCAGAGTTTGAAAATCTTGATCGCGAACTGCCCGTCATTCGGGATGACCGCAAAGTTTCTGGCTATATCCGCATGGAACAAAAACGCGGATTGATTGGCATTTATGAAAAGGAAAATTCAAATTCTGTATGGCATGACGCCTGCCCATGGGATTATGAAAACTGGTTGTTCGACGCAGATTATGATCGCGTCATGCCATGGCTGGAAGAAAGCCTAAACCGCATGCCGATCTTTGCCGACCTTGGCATAACGCGCGAAGTGCATGGCGCGATTTCGCATCCGCCTGATGGCAACCCCCTGATCGGCCCCGCCCCCGGCGTGCGCAATTACTGGTGTTGTTGCGGCACCCAAATCGGCATTGGCTGGGGGCCTGGTTTAACCCGCGAATTGGCCCGATGGATGGTCCATGGGGCCGCCAATATATCAATGCGCGATTATGATCCCCGCCGCTTTGGCAGCTATGCCACCAAAGACTGGCAGATCACCAAAGCGCACGAGGATTACAAACTGCGCCACGAAATCCCGTTTCCCCATTTCAACCGTTTGGCGGGACGCCCGATCAAACCGTCACCGCTGTATGAACACCTGAAAACCAAAGGCGCTGTGTATGAAGAGGTCTATGGCTTTGAACGTCCCCGTTGGTTTGCCAAAAACGGGATCGAGGCCAAGGATATCTATTCCTTCCGCCGCTCGCCCGTGCATGACATGGTTGGTGCCGAAGTCGCCGCCGTCCGCACCGCGGCGGGGATCATGGATGTTACAGCCTTTACCAAGGTAATGGTTGAGGGGCCCGATGCCTATGCCCTCTTGGATCGACTGACCGCAAACCGTATGCCGCAAAAGGTCGGGTCAATCGGCCTCACCCATATGCTGAACCGTTTGGGCCGCATCGAATTGGAAACCACAATCGTTCGAATGGCCGAGGATAAATTCTATCTGATCTGTGCAGCCTTTTTTGAACAGCGCCTCTTGGATCATCTGGCGCAGCATCGCGCAGACGCGGATGTCACCATCTCAGCCCTCTCCTCGGATTGGTCGGCCCTGTCCCTAAACGGTCCGAAATCGCGCGATATTTTGGGCGCCTGCACAGATGCGGCATTGGACAATGCCAATTTCCGCTGGTTGTCTGCGAAAACCCTTCGCATCGCGGGACATGATGTTTGGGCGTTGCGCATGTCCTATGCGGGTGAACTGGGATGGGAATTGCACATGCCCAATTCGGCCTGTGTTGATGTCTATTCCGCGCTGTGGGCCGCAGGCGAACCAGAGGGATTGATGGATTATGGCAGCTTTGCCATGAACGCGATGCGGATGGAAAAGGCGTTCAAAGGGGCCGGTGAATTAACCAACGAAGTCACCTTGGCCGAGGCCGATGTGACACGGTTTGCGCGGACTGACAAAGACTATCTTGGTCGGGAATTGACGCTG
>RGAJ01000022.1 GCA_009920225.1 Paracoccaceae bacterium | reverse complement strand
GTGTCATGCCACATTTGTTTTTTAGATCATCCGCATATTTCGCGATTAAGTCGTCACGCTTGCCCATAGCATTACCCCCTTAGGATTAGAATTGGCGATTTAGGGTATACTAGCGTGTTTTGTGTCTGAGGCAATCATGAATTTGGGGGGAATTTATGCGTAATAGAGCCGCAGTAACGTTCAGATTTTGGCGCATCCCCTGCGGAATGCGCCAAGTCTTGGAACGGTATCAGTACCGATAATGTTCTGGCTTGAACGGACCTTCGGTCGTCACGCCGATATAGTCGGCTTGGTCTTTGTTTAATTTGGTCAGTTTCACACCGATGCGGTCTAGGTGCAGGCGCGCAACCTTTTCGTCCAGATGTTTTGGCAGGATATACACACCAGGTTGATAGGATTGGCCATTCGTCCACAATTCAATCTGAGCCAACACTTGGTTGGTGAAGGATGCAGACATCACAAACGATGGATGGCCCGTCGCGTTGCCAAGGTTCAACAAACGACCCTCGGACAATAGAATGATACGGCTGCCCGATGGCATTTCGATCATGTCCACTTGGTCCTTGATGTTGGTCCATTTGTGGTTGCGCAGGTTGGCGACCTGAATTTCGTTATCGAAATGGCCGATATTGCCAACAATCGCCATGTCTTTCATTTCACGCATATGTTCGATGCGGATGACGTCTTTGTTGCCAGTGGTGGTGATAAAGATATCGGCGCTGTCGACGACGTCTTCTAACAGAACGACCTCAAACCCATCCATCGCCGCTTGCAATGCGCAGATTGGGTCAACTTCGGTCACCTTAACACGTGCGCCCGCACCACGCAGGGACGCAGCGGATCCTTTGCCAACGTCACCATAGCCGCAGACGACAGCAACTTTGCCAGCCATCATCGTGTCTGTGGCGCGGCGGATCCCGTCAACAAGGGATTCTTTACAGCCGTATTTATTGTCGAACTTTGATTTCGTGACAGAATCGTTCACGTTGATCGCAGGGAAAGGCAGTTCGCCTTTTTTATGCAGATCATATAAACGATGAACGCCCGTTGTTGTTTCCTCGGATACGCCCTTGATGGCATCACGTGTTTTGGTGAACCAACCGGGGGACTGTTCCATCCGCTTTTTGATTTGCGCTTTGATCACGACTTCTTCGTCGGATTGGGGAACTGGAATGATCTCTTCGCCTGATTCGGCACGCGCGCCTAGCAAAACGTACAAGGTCGCGTCGCCGCCATCGTCCAAGATCATGTTCGCGCCGTCTGCGAATTGGAAGGATTTATCCAAGTAATCCCAATGCTCTTCCAATGACTGGCCTTTAACGGCAAACACAGGAATGCCAGCCTCGGCAATGGCTGCGGCTGCGTGATCTTGGGTCGAGAAAATGTTACATGAGGCCCAGCGCACGTCCGCGCCCAAGGCGACCAGTGTTTCAATCAAAACGGCGGTCTGGATGGTCATATGCAATGACCCAACGATACGCGCCCCTTTCAAAGGTTTGCTTTCGCCAAATTCTGCGCGATATCGTTGGGGAAATGGCGGAGAACTCTTGCACAATCTTGTCAAAAATCCTTGCCAAACCGATTGATTTCTTGTGTAAACAAAACGTGAACACGAGGGTGGCATGAAACAAAAACGCGCATGGCAGAGAATGTTATCGGGGCGGCGGTTGGATTTGTTGGATCCGACGCCAATGGATATTGAAATCGAAGATATCGCGCATGGCCTTGCGTTCGTGGCGCGATGGAA
Source organism: Paracoccaceae bacterium (assembly GCA_009920225.1). Classification (GTDB taxonomy): domain Bacteria; phylum Pseudomonadota; class Alphaproteobacteria; order Rhodobacterales; family Rhodobacteraceae; genus CAJXSD01. Next base: position 11,393 of record RGAJ01000022.1, on the reverse strand, counting down.
TGGGCAGACGCGTGGGGATTATCCCTATTCTGTGGCGGAACATTCTTTGTTGGTGTTGGAGATCTTTCGCCGCCTTCAGCCGCGCGCCAAGATCAAAGATCAATTGATCGCGTTGTTGCATGATGCACCAGAATACGTGATCGGCGATATGATTTCCCCGGTAAAGGCAGCGATTGGTCCAGATTACAGCGTTCTGGATGATCGGATTTTGTCGGCGGTGCATATCCGCTTTGGGTTGCCGGCCAAAACACCGATCACGTTAAAGCGCCAAATTAAGGCTGCTGATAAAATAAGCGCATGGCTTGAGGCCGTAGAAATTGCAGGGTTTTCCGAGGATGAGGCGAACAAACTGTTCGGCGCCTTTGATCGGTCTATCGCCGAAGGGCTTGATGTGAAATTACGCGCCCCGCGAGAGGTGCGTGCCGAGTTTGTCGAAACGTTCCAAATACTTTTGAAGGCGGTGTAAACGATTGGGCCCAAAGTAATGCGATGGGCCCAATCGGTGTCTATTACATGTTATTGGGCAAATACGTCACGATTTGCGGGAATATCACGATCAAGGCCAGCGCAAGCAACATAAGCATAAAGAATGGTAGTGCAGCGCGTGCAACGACCAAAATGTTGCGACCCGTCAGGGATTGTAAAACGAACAAATTGAACCCGACAGGGGGCGTGATTTGCGACATCTCAACCACGATGACGATGAAAATCCCGAACCAAAGCGGGTCAATACCAACCGCACTGACCATCGGCATGATGACCGAGGTGGTTAAGACCACAACGGAAATGCCGTCCAAGAAACATCCCAAGATCACGAAAAATACGGTTAACGCTGCCAAAAGCGCATAGGTTGATAGGTTCAAGCCCCCGATCCATTCCGCCAAAAGCCTTGGTATGCCTGTGAACCCCATGGCGACCGTCAAAAATGATGCACCGGCAAGAATAAACGCAATCATACAGGACGTAACAGTTGCCCCCATCAGGCCGTCTACAAAGCTTTTCTTGTTCAACGACCCGCTGCGCCATGACAGGATCAACGCCAAAACAACACCAACTGCTGCTGCATCTGTTGGGGATGCAATCCCTGCATAGATCGATCCAATCACGCCGCCGATCAAAAACACCACAGGCAAAAGCCGTCGCGAACGATGAATTTTTTCCTTGAAAGACACCGACAGGTTTTCATCGGGCAGTTTGTCTTTGTTTAACAAGGCCCAAATTACGACATAGCCTACAAACAAGGACACAAGCAAAATACCAGGCAGGACACCCGCGACAAACAAACGTGCAATGCTTTGTTCCGTTGCGACGCCGTAGACGATCAAGATGATCGACGGAGGAATGAGCAGACCCAAAGTGGCCGACCCTGCAAGCGTTCCAATCATCATCTGTTCGGGATAGCCGCGCCGCGACAGTTCTGGAATGGACAGCTTGCCAATCGTCGCGGCTGTTGCCGCCGATGATCCCGACACCGCAGCAAAGATACCGCAGCCAAAGATATTGACGTGCAATAACCGCCCCGGCAGGCGGTTCATCCAAGGCGAAAGACCTGTGAACATGTCGTCAGACAAGCTTGATCGAAACAGGATTTCCCCCATCCAGATGAAAAGCGGAAGCGCCGCAAGCGCCCAAGAATTGCTATGGCCCCAAAAAGTCGTTGCCATAACCAACCCCAAGGGGGCGTTCGAAAAAAGCGCCATAGCGGCAATGCCAACACCCAGCAGCGAAAACGCAACCCAAACACCAGAACAAAAACCAATCGTGTCCTCGGATCATCTTGCCGGAACAGATCAAGGCTGGCAATTTAGCGAATTAGAATATGCTATGACCATGACCTACAACGCTTTTTCGCGTTGGATGACCCACTGTATGAAGGCGGTTGGGCATAATGATTTTAATCCCTTGGACATTTTGGTTTTACATAATGTGAACCATCGCAACAAAGAAAAGCGTTTGTCTGATGTGGCTTTCATGCTGAACATCGAAGACAATCACACAGTGAACTATGCACTGAAAAAGCTGCAAAAATCCGGATTGGTCACAAGCCGAAAAATTGGCAAAGAAATGCACTATACAACCACCGCAGAAGGACGTCGTGTCTGCGAAGCCTATCGCGATGTGCGCAAGGCATGTCTGTTGTCAGCGGCGGAATCAACGGATCGCGATTATGACGAAATCAGCCATGTCGCCCGCGTTTTGCGAAGTATTTCTGGTCTTTATGACCAAGCCTCCAGATCGGCTGCGTCCCTATAACATTGGGCTAGGTCACCAGGTGACAGGCCACCATATGCCCATTCCCTTTGTCGGTGAGCGCGGGTTGGCTTTGCTGGCAGGTGTCTGTGGCCATGGGGCAGCGATTGGCAAAATGACATCCCTTTTGTGGCGCAAGTGGATCAGGCGGATCGCCATGAATGGAAATGCGTTTCATTTCGGCACGACGTTTTTTGTCGATGGAGGGCACCGCCGATAACAGCGCAGTCGTATAGGGATGTTTTGGGTCGTTGAACAGGCTGCGCCGGTCCGTGTATTCAACCACGCGGCCCATGTACATCACGGCGATGGAATCGCACATATGTTGAACAACGCCCAGATCGTGGCTGATGAAAAGATAGGTCAATCCGAATTCGGCTTGCAAATCGCGCAGTAGGTTCAAAATCTGTGCTTGGACAGCGACATCAAGCGCGGATACGGGTTCGTCACAGATGATCAATTCCGGCTGCGTTGCCAAGGCACGCGCAATGCCAATGCGTTGACGTTGGCCCCCTGAAAACTGATGTGGAAACAGGCGCTTTTGTTCAGGGCGCAACCCGACTGATGCAAACAGGCGATCAATGATCTTTTGCTGATCTTCGCTGGATGTTTCTGTCAAACTTTGCAAGGGTTCGCGCACGATATCTTCGGCGCGTTGTCGTGGGTTTAAGCTTGAATACGGGTCTTGAAAAATGAATTGCACTTTGCGGCGGATCTGGCGCAAATCTTCGCCCTCAATCCCCAAGACATCCTGTTCCGCAACGCGAACGCGCCCTGTGTAGGCGTCGACCAATCGGGCGATGGCCAAAGCGGTGGTGGTTTTTCCCGATCCGCTTTCGCCGACGATCGCCAACGTCTCGCCACGTTTCAACGAAAAGGATACGTCATCCACAGCATATAGGTATCGTTTTTCACCAAACAGACCGCCCCGTTTGATGGCGAAACGCACACCAAGGTTTTCGACCTGCAACAGTGGTGCGCCCTGAGGTGAATCTTGGGTCATGACGCATCCTTTCCATGCCAACAGGCCACACTATGACCCGATGGATCGGTTTCAATGGGCGGGCGTTTTTGTAAACAAATGTCGGTGCGTACGGGGCATCGGGACGCAAATAAACATTGGTCTTTGCCAAATTCACGCAAGCTTGGGACAATTCCGGGTACCTCAAGCAGGCGTTCTCGTTCTGCGCTTACCGTGGCTAGAATGTGAGGAACGCAGGCAATCAACCCTTGGGTATAAGGGTGGAGCGGCTTTTCGATGATCTCATCGACGCCGCCAATTTCTGCGCCGCGGCCCGCATACATCACGATCATGCGTTCGCTCATTTCGGCGACCGCGCCCATGTCATGGGTGATCATGATGATCGACGTTCCGGTTTGGCGGCGTAGGTCATTCAACAGATCAAAGATTTGCGCCTGCACCGTGACATCCAGTGCCGTTGTGGGTTCATCTGCGATCAAGATCTTGGGTTTGCAGGCCAAAGCCATGGCAATCATCACCCGTTGCCGTTGGCCGCCTGACATCTGGAACGGATAATCGGATACACGGCGTTTGGCGTTTGGGATACGCACAGCGTCCAATAATTCTTCGGCCATTGTCCATGCGGCCTGCTGGCCTAATCCTTGGTGCGCGCGCAGCACTTCGGCGATTTGTTCGCCAACAGTGTAAACAGGGTTGAGCGATGTCATCGGTTCTTGGAAGATCATCGAAATGTCATTGCCACGAATTTCGCGCAAGCGGTCTTCGGATGCTTGGGTTAGGTCTTCGCCGTCAAAAATGATCGAACCAGACGCCACGCGGCCAATTTTTTCGGGCAACAATCCCATGATCGCCAAAGCGGTCATGGATTTTCCGCATCCTGATTCACCCACAAAGGAAATGCTTTCTTGGGCGGCCAATTCGAATGACAAGTCGTCAATCACAGGAACAACATCATCGCGCGTTGTCAATTCTATCCGCAGATTTTGAACTTTTAACAAGGGATCGGACATTAGCGTGACCTTAGCTTTGGGTTAAGCGCATCGTTCAATCCATCCCCGACCAGCGAAATCGCCAAAACGGTGACAAATATGGCAAGCCCGGGGATCGTCACGGTATAGCTCGCGTCCAAGATATATTGGCGGTTTGATCCGATGATCTGGCCCCAACTGACCACATTCGGATCGGTGAGACCCAGGAATGACAATCCAGCTTCGAACAAAATGGCGGACCCAACCATCAATGCCGATTGCACGATGATCGGGGGCAAAGCATTGGGCAGGATAATGCGAAACATAAGTTTTGCGTTTTTGGTGCCCGACGCACGGGATGCCATGACGTATTCCAATTCGCGGATCCGCAGGAATTCGGCGCGGGTGATCCGCGCGACGGCGGTCCAGCTGACGATGCCGATGGCAAGGGTAATCATGGGCAAGCTTGCGCCAAAAAGTGCAACAATCACCATTGAAAACAAAAGCGTCGGCAAAACTTGGAAGAATTCGGTGATGCGCATCAGGATTTCTTCGATGATGCCACGGTAAAATCCGGCCAAGGCACCGATGGTGACACCAATCACAATGGAAACGACAGCCGCGGCCAATCCGATGATCAACGATACGCGTGCGCCGTTGATAATCATCGCCAACAGATCACGCCCCAGATAATCAGTCCCAAATATGAACCCCGCGTCACCTGGGGGGGAAAAGGGTGCCCAGACCATATCAAACGGATCGGTCGGATACAGCGCAGGGCCAAAAACCGCGCCCAGCGAGATGAGCACCAATATGATCAACCCAGCCACGGCAGACCGGTTGCGGGCGAACATTTCCCATGCTTCAATGAACGGGCTTCTGGCCTTTTGGATCGGTTCGTCGGTCATTTTCGACCCCCCACACGCGGATCAACAAGGCGAAGCGCCAAATCGGTCAAGAGATTGCCCACGATCACGACAAGCGCAGAAAAGAACAGGATACCCAAGATTGTGGGCGTATCGCGCGCGATGATGGACTGAAAGGCAAGCGTGCCCAATCCGGGCCAACTGAACACGGCTTCGACCAAAACGGCGCCGGACATCATGGCGGAAAATTGAATACCTGCTTGGGTGATGACGGGGGACAACGAATTTTTCAAGGCGTGTTTGTAAATCACTTGGCGATTGCTTAACCCCTTGGCTTTGGCGGTTCTGATATAATCTGCGCCAAGGGTTTCCATCATGGTAGCGCGCGACAATCGCGAATAAAGCGCGATAAAGATGGATGATAGGGTGATCATGGGCAACACAAGGTGACGCGCCACATCCCAAAACTGTATCCAAAACCCGCCGCTGATTGTGACATCGCGCATCCCAGCGACAGGGAACCATGGAATTTTCAACGAAAACGCAATCAACAACAAAATGCCGGTCCAAAACACAGGCGCCGAATATCCAAAAAGCGAAAAGAATGTGACGAAGTAGTTTGCAATGCTATTTGGTTTGCGCGCAGAATACACACCCAACACAACACCAAGGACCAAGGCCAAAATCTGGGCGCTGATCACCAACAACAATGTTGCGGGCAATCTTTGCAGGATCAATTGGGTGACAGGTTGGTTGAAAAAGAATGAATGCCCCAGATCAAACTGTAGAACGCGGCCGATGTAGTGACCAAGTTGAACCAAAAAGGGTTTATCCAAACCATAGTCTGCACGGATTTTATCCAAAATCTCTTGGTCCGCGCCGCCCATCGATTGGGAAATTGTGTCGGCAACATCCCCTGGTGCCAAATGCATCAGCGAAAAGTTAAGGACCAACACAGCGGCCAACAGAACAACGGCGTAGAATACGCGCATCAGTATAATTTGGATTGATTTCACGAAACTGCCCCTGTTGTTCCCGCGCAATCCGAGTGGCTGCGCGGGAAATTATGGTTTTAGTCTTTCAAATACACCATATCGATTGGCGAGACAGGCAGTTCATCCGCAATGATCGCTTGGAATTCTGCGTACAGCGCTTTGCGCTTGTCTGCATCATTTTCAACGGCGGCCAGTGCCATCAATTCATCAACGCGGGCATTTGAATAGCCTTGGGTGTTTGACCAAACGCCTTTTGCAATGTTGCTTGAATCGTACGTACGATGCACCCCGATCACAGGATCACCCCAGTTGAACACGGTATCCCATGACATGTCGAAATCCATGGTACCCATGCGTTGCGCCCATGTTGGGAAATCTGCGCTTGCGCGGACTTCGACGTCAATGTTGACCTTTTTCAGGGCAGCTTTGACATATTCGACCTGTGGTTTCACGTCAGGCCAACCGAAATCGATGGTCAGGCTAAAGCGTGTTCCGTCTTTGACGGGAAAGCCTGCTTCGTCCAATAGGGCGGCTGCTTTGTCCAAATCCAAATCATACCCTTCGACATTTGCGTTATAGAACGGGCTGTCTGGATGGATCCCTGTTTTACTGTCTGCAGCGGTCCCCATCATCAGGGCATTCAGGACAAAGTTTTTATCGACCGCATAGGCAATCGCCTTGCGGACGCGTACATCTGCCAATGGTCCTTTGGTTGTGTTGAACGCCAACCAATCCAGTGGGCCGATGCCGCCGTACCCGTTTGGTGTCACATTCAGTCCATCGACCTCTTTCAAGCGGTTGATGATCCGCGGCAGCTGTTCAAATGCGCCCATGTGCACTTCGCCGTTTTCATATGCGATTGCCCGCGCAGCAGGATCAGGAATGATCCGCATTACGATTTTGTCCAGATATGGACGCCCGTCGATAAAGAAATCGTCAAAGCGTTCCAAAATAACGTGTTCGCCGCTTTTGTATTCGACCAATTTAAAGGGGCCAGATCCAACAACGTTTTCGTTGTTGCGTGGGTGTGTTTTCACCTCTTCAATGGGCACATCGCCGTAAATATGCTGTGGAATGATTGACATCAACTGGCCCGACATTGCCAACATCAACGCTGGGTGTGGTTGGGATAGGTTCAAGACAGCGGTGTAATCATCGGGTGTGTCCACGCTTTGAACGGGGGCGAACATGGATTTAAACGGATGGTTTGCCTTAATCACGTCCAATGAAAACGCGACGTCTTTGGATGTCAGCGGTGTGCCATCATGGAATTTCGCGTTTTCCACAAGGTGAAGAGTGACCGTCAAACCATCTTCGCTGACATCCCAGCTTTTTGCCAAATAGGGCTGTGGTGTCCAGCTGTCATCATACCGCAGTGGCGATGCAAATAGCTGTGCGCCCGGATAACCCGTAACAATCCCTGATTGCACCGCGGAATTCAGGTTGCGAACATTTGTTCCCAAAACGGTGACCAATGTGCCGCCACGTTTGGGTCCTTCGGCAATTGCGGAACTGGCAAGCAACGACACAACGGCACTGGCCGCGGCCACGCCTTTGAAAAAGTGTTTCACTGTGTTTCTCCCTATTGGTTTGGTTTTTTATTTTTATGAGTCAAGCCTAGCGCAGAGATCTTCCTGCAGAAAACAGCATAAAGTTTGTCTATTCCACTATTTTTTAGTGGAATGGGTTAGGGCACTTTGATGGTGATAGCGTCAAATGCCCCTTCGGAGCGCAGGCGTAGACAGCTTTTGATGAATGCGCGTACTGTTTTGGGTTGGCGTGTGCCGGCGCTGGTCGCGATGCCAAACACAGGCGCGTTTCGGGCGTCACTGATGGGAATTGATCGATACTGCGCATCATGGGCCCGTTGTTCAAGTGGCAAGATATTCAGGATCGAATACCCAAACCCACTGGAAACCAAAGTACGGCAGATATCAGATGATCGCGTTGTATGCGCGATGGTGCAGGTCAGCCCTTTGGATTCAAAGAGGTTTAGAAAATACTCACGCGCCCAAGGCAAATCCAACATAACCATGGGTTGACCGGCCAGTTCGGCAAGCGTGACGCTGTCCTTTTCGGACAAGGGATCATTGCGCGAAATAATCGCAAAGACGGGTGCAGAAAACAGCGGTTCAAAATCGTATCGATCATCAATCACCTCTTTATAAATAAACGCAAGGTCTGCTTCGCCATTTGCCAAAAACTCTAACAGGCGGCCCATGTGACCTTCTAACAGTTTGATGGAAATGCCTGGAAATTCGCGGGTGATGGTATCAAAGATCGGCGGAAGCAAGGATGGCGCCGCGGTTCCATACACAGCGATGCGCACCAAACCAGTGGCGCCTGATCCCAAAGATTTGACTTCGGATTCAAAATGGCGGGATTGATCCAGAAAGCTTCTGATCAGCTTTAACGTTTCAACCCCTGAAGGGGTGGCTTGGATCCCTTTGGCGGGGGTGCGGATAAAAATGTCATAATCCAGTGATTGTTCCAGCGTATCAATCGCTGCGGTGATCGACGATTGAGAAATGTTCATTTCCTCGGCCGCGCGTGCGATGGATTGCAAGCGTCCCGCTGCTTCGACATAGCGGAGCTGCTTCAAAGTAAAATTCATATCCAATCCCCTAAAAAATCGATCTTTGCTGTCAGTTAAATCTATTTTTCAGAAAAACAAAAGCATCATAACCTTTTAGTCAAATCAAAATATAGCAGGGCGCGTCATGTCACAGACCACGATCTATTCAGCGAAAAAAATCATCACCATGAATCCCAACCAACCCGAGGTCACCCATGTCGCGGTGCGCGATGGGCGTATTTTGGGGGCGGGATCGCTGTCTGATTTGGAACCTTGGGGCGCATATACGTTGGATGATCGGTTTGCAGACAAAGTTCTGATGCCCGGTTTCATCGAAGGCCATGCACATACTATGGAAGGCACGCTTTGGCGGAATGTCTATGTGGGTTGGTTTGATCGTATGGACCCAGACGGCAATATTTGGCAGGGTGTGAAATCCATCGATGCGATTGTCGCCCGCTTGATCGAGGCGGAGGCCAAGCTTGCAGATCCAAACACACCGCTTTCTGCATGGTCATTAGACCCGATTTATATGGATAATCGCCGTGTCACGCGTCACGATTTAGATCGCGTTTCAACGGATCGTCCGATTGGTGCGTTGCACGCATCGGGTCATATCCTAAACGTTAATTCTAAGGGGCTGGAATTGGCGGGATTGCTGCGTACAGGCATCAATCATCCGGGCATTCCGCTAGGTGCCGATGGATTGCCCACTGGTGAATTATTTGGCCCAGACGCGATGACACCTGTTGGTCCGCATGTGGGTTTTGAACGATCCCTGACCGATTGCGACGAACGAGGTTTGCGTGACTATGGCAAATTGTGCGTACGGGCAGGGGTCACAACCTGTACAGATTTGGCCGCACAATTGACCGATGACAGCGTGGCGATGATGTTGCGCGTCACAGGCGAAGAAAGCTTTCCGGCTTGTATCGTTCCGCTCAAGGCGTTTTTGGGAACGACCGCCAAAGACATTGTTGATTATATGCTGGCCCTCAAACCAAAATCGACCGAGCGTTTGCGCCTGGGGCGGATCAAGGCAATTGCCGACGGGTCTATCCAAGGGTTTTCTGCCCGCATGCGTTGGCCCGGATATCACAATGGTGCGCCGAACGGTTTGTGGTACACGGCGCCTGATCAGATGTCCGACCTGTATCATCGTGCGCTTGAGGCAGGTGTCCAAGTGCATACGCACACCAACGGCGATCAAGCGACCCAGATGGCGTTGGATATGTTGGAACCTGCGCTGCGGGCGCATCCATCACCTGATCACCGCTTTACTCTACAGCATTGCCAATTGGCAGATGCGGCACAATTCCGCAAAATGGCCAAGTTGGGGATGTGCGTGAATTTATTTGCAAATCACCATTTCTATTGGGGTGATGAACATTACCGCCTAACCGTTGGGCCAGAGCGGGCGACACGGATGAATGCCTGCCGCACGGCCTTGGCATCGGGTGTGCCAATGTCAATCCATTCCGATGCCCCTGTCACACCATTGGGGCCCTTGTTTACCGCATGGGCGGCCGTAAACCGCATTACGGCATCTGGCCGTGTTCAGGGCGAAGGTGAAAAAATTGCCGTCGCTGATGCGCTGCATGCTATTACCTTGGGTGCTGCATATACCCTGCATATGGACGCAGAAGTTGGATCGATTGAGGTTGGAAAGCGTGCCGATTTTGCCGTGTTAGACACGGATCCAACGGCCTGTGACCAATCAGATCTAAAAGATATTTCTGTCTGGGGTACCGTCCAAGGCGGGCGTATTTTCGCGGCAACCGATCTATGATGCAAAACAGACCGTCTGTTCCCGTCACAACCATTGGTGGGTATTTGGGATCGGGAAAAACCACGCTGGTCAATCACCTTTTGCGCAATGCAAATGGGCGCAAGTTGGCGGTCTTGGTCAATGAATTTGGTGATCTGCCGATTGATGAAGATTTGATCGAATCCCAAGATGAAACGCTTATTTCCATCGCGGGCGGATGCATTTGCTGTTCCTTTGGCAATGATTTGATCGGTGCGCTTCGGGATATGCTGGGGGGATCCACGGTCCCCGATCAAATCCTGATCGAAACATCGGGCGTCGCGATCCCAAGCGCGATTGTGGCCACTGTGGCATTGTTAACGGGGTTGCATTCAGACGCATCCTTGGTCGTGGTTGATGCCGAAACTGTCAGAACCGCCGCACGCGACGATTACATTGGCGATACGATCACGCGACAGCTGTCGGATGCCGATATCGTTGTGGTCAATAAAGGGGATCTGGTATCCGATACAGCGAAGCAGGAATTGGCAGACTGGTTGTCAGATGTGGCGCCAGGGTCTGTGATCCTGCCAACCGAATTTGGGCGCGTTGCCCCCGACGCAATCTTTGGCTGTGTCGCGGAACCGAGTCATGGATTGACGGCCCATCATTCGGATGCGCTTTTTGAAAGCATCACTTTGCATCCAGATCCTATTGAGGATGTGCCGAACTATGTGCATCGCTTGATCACCGAAAATCGTGGCATTGTGCGTGCAAAAGGGTATGTTTATGACATGATGGACCAATGTTGGCTGATCCAAGTTGTCGGGCAGCGCAGCAATGTCACCCGCAGTGATCAGGCAAAGCAAAATGGACTTGTCTGTATCGGTTTGCGCGGGCGGTGTGATTTTTCTGGATTGCGCCCCTAGAACAGCGGTGCGTATTTCCAATTGTCTGCATCTGGTGTCACTTCGTCCGGATCATATCCTGCATCGCGCATGCGCACTGCA
>RGAJ01000210.1 GCA_009920225.1 Paracoccaceae bacterium | reverse complement strand
GCGCCTGTGTCGCAGCGGCGGGTCCTGTGGAGGATGGGCTCGCAGAAATGACAAATCTGGATTGGACCATTGCAGACACGGATATTGCAGCGGCGTCAGGGGCCGATCACGTGGGTCTGTTGAACGACTTACAGGCACAAGGACATTCCTTGCGTCTTTTGAAATCTGAAGACATTGAAACCATCATGGCGGGAACGCATGTGCCGCGTGACAGCGATACACAAATTGTCATTGGCATGGGAACGGGATTTAACGCAGCCCCCGTCTATCACGCGGCGCATGGCACCTATGTCCCACCTGCGGAAATTGGTCATGCACGGATTGCCGTTGCTGATGATACGCAAATCACAGTTGCCAAATATGTCGCCAAGACCGAAGGATTTATTTCCAACGAACATATCCTTGCAGGGCGCGGATTGGAACGTATTGATGCCGCATTGAATGGACGCACAGACCGGTCCGCCGCCGATATCATGGCCGCCGCATCCGCAGGGGATGACAGCGCAATCTTGGTTGCCAACACCCAAGCAAGTTTTGCCGGTGGCGTCTATGGTGATATGGCTTTGGCGACGCTTCCATTGGGCGGGATTTATTTGATCGGCGGCGTTGCGCGGGCGCTGACCCCCTATCTGGCAAGCGATGTGTTTTCGAACGCCTTTCGTGCCAAGGGACGGTTTTCAGAGTTCAACCACCAATTCACGGTCCATGTCATCTTGGATGATTTTGCCGCACTCAAGGGCTGTGCCAACTTTATCGCGTGATTGGGGTTGCGCGCCCAAAGCGTAGCACCCCAACCATCATCGCAATTGATGTACATGCGAAATATGCCGCAACATATTGAAATTGCGTTGATAACAGGATTTCCAATCCCAATCCAAACCCTGTGATCGCGGGCCCGATGGCCGACCCCAATACCATGATTGCGGTCGCCAATGCCTTGATCGCGCCCAGATGACGGGTTCCATAGAATTCGGCCCAAAACGCATTTGGCAACGTGCTATTTGCGCCCCCAACCACGCCAAGCAGCACAAGCGCCAGCGCGATCTTCGTCACATCCTGTGCCTGTCCCACGACGATGAACGCTACGACCAACGGCAGTTGAAAATACGGGATCAAACGGCCCACGCCCCATTTGTCCAATGCCCATCCTGACACAAGGTTCGCAGCGACGACTGACACGCTGTAAATCGGGAACAGCTTGACCAATTCCAAATGTGACCACCCTTTTTCTGCGGCAAACGGGACCTGTTGAAAAAAGAACGCGGTGAAAAATGCACCTGGTCCAATCATCGCCGGCATCATGAACCAAAACAGCGGATGGCGCAGCGTGTCCTTGCGCGTCCAGTGACGGCCCCCCATGCCAAGGCTGCTGTTTTCCTCGGCCATGGATTGTGGTGTACGTTCATGGCGCAAGAGCAAAAACAAAACCGGTATCATGGCCAAGATCAACACAGATGCGCCCAGCCACAGCGTCTGCCACGCGTAAAACCCCATCAAGGCCACCATCGTCATCGGCAATAACGCCTCGCCCAAGGAATAGCCAAGGTTCGCAATCGACAAGGCCCGTCCGCGCGCCGCCACAAACCAACGCGACATCGCGACGGTCGACAGATGCACCGCCATGCCTTGCCCGAAAAAGCGCAGGAAAAAGATCGCGAATGGTAAGGCGAGATAGCTCGACAGCTGCGACATGAACACGACGGCGCAGGCCAAGGCCCCAAGAACAATCGCGCCCAACACACGGGTTCGGATAATATCGCTAAGCCCGCCGGCCCAGATCATAACCACGGCCGAACTGAACGTGCCGATGCCATAGATGCTTCCCCATTGCGCGTGGGTCAGGTCAAAGGCAGTGCGGATTTCGCCAGAAAAGATTGAAATAAAATAGGTTTGTCCAAAACTTGAAAGAAAGGACAACAGAAACCCTGCCCCAATCCACGTTTTGTTATCACCCAAGAATCGAAGGAAACCCATCTGCACACCTGTCATTGTCGCGCCATCTATGACCAGTGCGCGGCAGAAAGCAATCCTGCACAGGGTGCGGGTGTTATGAAAACTTGCGCAGCGCCAAAACGGCGTTCAGCCCGCCAAAGGCAAAGGCGTTTGACAGCGCCACATCGACACGCGCCTCGCGTGCGGTATTTGGCACGACGTCCAATGCACATTCGGGATCGAATTCTTCGTATCCGATGGTGGGTGCAATCACCCCATCGCGCACCGCCATGATGCACGCCAAAAGCTCTACCGCCCCTGTTCCGCCGATCAAATGGCCATGCATGGATTTGGTGGACGAGATCATCAGATCATCCGCATGATGCCCGAACACATCCGCAACCGCTGCACATTCGGTTTTGTCATTCGCTGCCGTGCCCGTACCATGAGCGTTAATATATCCGACCTCGTCAGGGTTGATACCACCATCGCGCATCGCCCCTGCCATGGCGCGTGCTGCCCCTTGCTTTGATGGCATAACGATGTCGGCGGCATCGGATGACATGGCAAAGCCGACAACTTCGGCCAGAATCTCGGCCCCGCGCGCTTTGGCGTGATCAAGGTCTTCGAACACAAAGATTGCAGCCCCTTCGCCTTGGACCATGCCATTGCGATTGGCCGAAAATGGACGGCAGGCGTCTTTGGACATGACGCGCAGGCCTTCCCACGCTTTGACCCCGCCAAAGCATAGCATGCTTTCCGATCCACCCGTCACCATGACCTTGGACATGCCAGAGCGCACCATTGAAAAGGCTTGCGCCATGGCGTGGTTCGAACTTGCGCAGGCGGTTGATACGGTGAATGACGGACCTTTTAGGTTATATTCCATCGACACATGGCTGGCGGCGGCATTGTTCATCAGCTTGGGCACAACAAAGGGGTGAACGCGGTTCTTGCCCTCTTCGTAGACGGTACGATAATTTTCGTCCCATGTGCTGACCCCACCGCCTGCGGTCCCCAAAACGACCCCAGAGGTTGCGGATAAATCGCCTGAAAACGTTAGGCCAGATTGCGCAATCGCTTGTTTTGCAGCGATTAGGGTGAATTGGGTAAAGCGATCAAACAACACCATCTGTTGGCGGTTGAACACGGCTTCTGGCACGAAATCGTTAACCTGACCGCCAATTTGGATAGACAGCCGTTCCACATCGCGAAAGGACAAGGGGCCAATGCCACAGCGTCCTTCGCGCATCGCGTCAAGGGTTTGATCCACAGTCACGCCAAGCGCATTGATCGTCCCTGCCCCCGTGATTGCAACCCGCTTCACGATTGCTCCGCCACCAATTTTTCGATGCCGTGAATGATCGTTGCGACCGAGGAAATGTCAAAATCGCTTTCGCTTGGGGCGTTTGCATTGAAGGGGATTTGAATGTCAAAGGCTTCTTCGATCGCGAAAATGCTTTCAACCAATCCAAGACTATCAATACCCAAGCTTTCAAGCGTGCTGTCTAATGTCACGTCTTGGGGTTCTAGTACCGCTTGTTCGGCAATAATGGCAATCACTTGATCTTGAACGTTCATAGCTGTGCAGGTCCAGTTGTTTTTTTTGGATTTAGGTATTCCGATCCGTTTTGAAAACCGCCTTTTGCAATTCTGCGACAGTGCGCATCAATTTTGGCAAGCGACGCAGTGCTTTATAGGTTTCAATGTGGCTGTCCATTTTCATCGCTGGATAGCCCAACATCATGCGCCCGCTGGGAATATTCGACAAAACCTTGGTCGCGCCGCCGGTAATGACGTTATCGCCAATGGTGATATTATCGCTCACGCCCGTTTGCCCCCCAAGAATAACGTTGTTGCCCAATACGGAAGACCCCGCAATCCCAACCTGCGCACAGATCAGACAATCATTCCCTATCACCACGTTATGACCGATTTGTGACAAATTATCCGTCTTGACGCCGTTGCCAATTTTTGTGGGCTTGACCGTTCCGCGATCAACACAGCACTGCGCACCCAGTTCGACATCATCGCCGATAATCACACCGGCAAGCGAATGGATACGCGCCCAAGATTGGCCGCGATCAGAAATGTCATCCTTGCCCAAACTGTTGCGGGCCACTTCGACGGCAGAGACCTCTTTGGTTACAAATGAAAACCCGTCT
>RGAJ01000209.1 GCA_009920225.1 Paracoccaceae bacterium | reverse complement strand
TACACACTTTCCAGGCGTGCGCCTTCGACCACTCGGCCACCTGTCCGTGGGCTGGGTTTTAGACGCAATCAGGGGGGAATAGCAAGGGTGTTTTGTAAATATTTTTAGGGAATTAACTCTCGGCGAAAAATAGATTTACACGGCGGTTTTGTTTGCCTTTTTTCTCGATTTTTCCGATGATAACCGCGCCGATTTCACCTGTTTTGCGCACATGCGTCCCGCCACATGGTTGCAGATCCACTTGGTCGGTGTCATTTCCGATGCGCACCAAACGAACGCGCCCTGCCCCTTTTGGTGGGCTGACGGACATGGTTTTCACCAAGCCCGGATTTGCATCAAGTTCAGCATCTGTAATCCAAAGATCGCTAACAGCGTGGTCTTGTGTAATCAACGCATTCAGCGTGGCAGTGAGCGCATCTTTATCCTCTGGTGCGTCGGGCATATCAAAATCCAAACGCCCCTTGCTGGCGGTGATGGAACCGCCTGTGACCGGTAACGGGATGACCACAGACAACAGATGCAAGGCAGTGTGCATGCGCATATGGGCATAGCGCAGATCCCAATCGATGTATTGCTCAACTTTGTCGCCAACGGATGGGATGGCGTCACCGGCCTTGGGCATCAGGATGCTGATACCACCGTCCCCCTTGATCGTGGTTTCGATGGTTGTTTCGGTCCCTGCCCAAACCAAACGACCTTGATCCCCGGCTTGCCCCCCCGAGGTCGCGTAAAAGATGGTTTGATCCAAAACGATCCCGTTATCGGGCGTGATGTCTATCACCGTGCCGATTGCGTTTTTTGCATAGCTGTCTTGGATATAAAGCGGATCGGTCATGTGGTGCCCTTGGTCAAATCGGCAAGATTTTTGATATATATATCGCGCTGCGCAAACGGAATTTCGATCCCTTCAGCAAAAAAGCGTTCTGCGATTTGGTGATTAACCTCTGTCTTTACGACATTCATGAAATTGATGTCCCGCAGGATAAGGCGCACTTCGAAATTCAAGCTGTCAGCGCCAAACCCTTGGAAAACCACAGATGGAGGCGGATCAAGCAACGCCAGAGGTTGATCGCGCGCAATCTCAAGAAGGATGTTTTCCACCCTGCGCGTATCCGTTCCATATGCGACACCGACTGGCACAGTTAATCGACCGACCTTGTTCCCACGCGTCCAGTTCGTCACAACCCCCGACACCAAATCAGCGTTTGGGATAATCACATCGGCGCGGTCAAAGGTTTCAATCCGCGTAGAGCGTACCGAAATATCGCGCACATAGCCCATTTGCCCGCCAACTTCGATCCAGTCACCTTCGGACACGGGACGTTCGATCAACAAGATGATCCCGGATACAAAGTTCGATACGATATTTTGCAAGCCAAAACCGATGCCAACCGATAATGCACCAGCAACAATCGCCAGCGACGAAAGATCAAGCCCCGTAGACGATATCGCAGCCATCGCAGCCAAGAAAATCCCGACATAGCCCAATCCAGACACGATCGCGTTTTGCGCACCCGTGTCCAGCTTGGTTTTGGGCAGAACGGTTCCGCGCAACGCAGATTGGATCAAACGAGTCAGGCTGTAGCCAACCGTAAAGATCACGACGAATTTCAAAAAGTCTAAGGGCGAAATCTTGGTCCCGCCAAAGGCAATCCCGTCTTGGAATTTTGTCCAGATTTCCGTTAGGTTTGAAACACTGGCACCCCAAATCAACGCAAATACCGGCAATGCCCCCAAGACAATGATAAACGCCATCAAGATGGACAACAGCCCATCGCCTTCGTCTGCGTTGCGATGCATAAAGGCAGACAAGACAACCGATGTCACGGTCTGCAAAATCAATATCGCGCCGATCAATGCAATTGACAGATATGCCGGAAAGATAAGCGCCATCGCACCATTTACAAACCCAATAGCGGCCAAAACCGGCGCCGCAAACGCGATAATGAGGCAAAAGCGATAGACAAGCTTTGCGATCAATCCAGACAGGTTATAGGTCTCGCCCTCGTTTGGCGTCATATTGACCTTGAGCAATGCCAGAAAACGCCACAAGGCAACCGCTGCGACTGTGACGCTAACAAAGGACACGACTGATCGAACCGCATCGGACCCCGATTGCAGTTGGATCAGTAACTCGGCGACATAGGACAAAACCAAGATGAGCGCGCCAAATTTGAAATACCGCGCAATGGCTGATGCATTGTCGAAATTAAATACGGCACCGATCCCCGTGAACAGACGATTTGTCAAAAACCCTGCGATCAACAACAGGGTCGCCCAATCGGGCACGTTGGACAAAATCAGCCGCCCCCGCAGACCGAAAATTGGCAGAGCGATGATTGCATTCAACAACAACTGAACCGCAACAATGCGCAGGACCAAAACAATGCAACCGGGTCCAAGCCCTCTTCTGGTTTTGCAGGCAACGCCGCCAATTGCGCCTGTAACGTTCCAAGGCGCAGATCATTCTCACTTTGCCCGTCCAAAAACGTTTCGCGCCACGTGACAATTTGCGACCGCAAATCTTCATACGCCGCATCAGACGCGCGATCATCGGAGAGAACAGTTTCCGCGCGTACGGCAACGGCGTTCCATTTCTCATAATTGGCATCCGAAATAATCTGCGCCGAGGCAGAGCTTGCTGTTAATACGACGACGGCGAAAAATACCTTTAAGAAACGCAAAATCACTTATACATCCTCGAACACACCGGGAATGGAGGCAGGCGCTCGATCAAGCCAATCGGGAACAGGCAATCCTTTGGATTTCAAAAACTCGGGATTATAGAGTTTGGATTGATACCGCGTGCCATAATCGCATAGGATCGTCACAATGGTATGACCCGGTCCAAGGTCGCGCGCCAAGCGCATTGCGCCCGCAATATTCACGCCCGATGACCCACCCAGACACAGGCCTTCGTGTTTCATCAGATCAAATACGATTGGAAGGGCCTCTTCATCGCTGATTTGATAAGAATGATCCGGAGTAAAGCCTTCCAAATTTGCTGTGATCCGCCCCTGCCCGATCCCCTCTGAAATTGAGCCGCCCTCAGACGCGAGCTTTCCAGTGGTATAGAAAGAATACAGTGCCGCGCCCATTGGATCGGCAAGGCCGATTTTGACGCCCTTGGGTTGCAGATATTCTGCACATCCCGCCAATGTCCCGCCTGATCCAACGGCGCAGATGAACGCATCGACTTTGCCATCCGTTTGAGACCAGATTTCGGGTGCCGTAGTTTCGACATGCGCACGCTTGTTCGCCATATTATCAAACTGGTTCGCCCAAATCGCCCCATTTGGTTCTGTTTTCGCCAATTCTGCCGCCAATCGACCAGAATAGCGAACATAGTTGTTTGGGTTTTTATAGGGCGCGGCGGGAACCTGAACCAATTCGGCCCCAGCCAATCGCAACATGTCTTTTTTCTCTTGGCTTTGGGTTTCAGGGATCACAATGACCGTTTTAAACCCCATCGACGCGCCAACTAGGGCCAAACCGATACCGGTGTTCCCTGCGGTGCCTTCGACAATTGTGCCACCCGGTTTCAACAGCCCCTTTTCAACCGCATCCTTGATAATATAGAGCGCGGCACGATCCTTGACCGATTGACCGGGGTTCATAAACTCTGCCTTGCCCAGAATGGTACAGCCCGTTTCTTCGCTTGCGCGGCGAAGCTTGATCAAGGGCGTGTTTCCAATGGCAGATGCCAAATCCGGTGCATAGTTCATTGCAGTTTCCTTTTCTCTTTCCCAAATGTGTAAAACGCGCAGGCTCAAGACACAAGGTCACGATTGCGATATTGGGCCAGCCATAAAATAGCCGTGATAAGCGGCATAACACGGCACGCCCCTCGCATCACCATGTCAAACGCGTCGCTAAATGACATGATATGCACGCGAATATCCTCGCCCTCATCCTTCAATCCACCGGTCCCTTGGTCAAGGTTCGACAAATCACATTCCCCCAAAAAGAAATGGAAATATGTTGTTGATCCGCCGGGGCTTGGGTATCCATCAAACATCGGGATCAGCCGCGATATTTCCAAACCTGCCTCTTCCTGTGCCTCTCTGCGCGCGGTTTCAATCGGTGCTTCGCCCAAATCGACCATGCCTG
>RGAJ01000208.1 GCA_009920225.1 Paracoccaceae bacterium | reverse complement strand
CATGGGCCAACAGAAATGCCAAACGATCATCCGATACTGTTCCCGTCATCATCACAGGGGCCGAGAAATTGCGCAGGATCGACGGGATTGGTCGTTCCGACAACCCCTCAAAGGTGAAAACCTGTTCTGCTTGGGTCAGTTCAAGCATCTGCGTCGGCGCGACCTCGCGTCCATCAGGGGCCAAAAGGCCCACCGCGATTGGGATGTGATGGGGCTTTTTGTTTGTTTGACCCGGGGTGTCAGGGATATGCTGGGACATGCGCAGGGTCAGTGTGCCGGCTTCATAGCTTTCGTCGATGCTGATACGCGGGGTTCCGGCCTGACGATACCAAAGAAGGAATTGGGACAGATCACGCCCTGTCGTATCCTCGAACGCTTTTAACCAATCCTCAATGGTTACGGCCTGTCCATCGTGGCGATCAAAATACAGGGAAACGGATTTATAATAATCCTCATCCCCGACAAGTGATTTCAGCATAGAAATCACTTCGCTGCCTTTGACATAGACGGTCGCAGTATAAAAATTGTTGATCTCGACAAAGCTTTCGGGACGCACGGGATGGGCAAGCGGCCCGTTGTCTTCGGGGTATTGACGATTGCGCAGCGTTGACACGTCCGAAATCCGTTTTACCGCCGCGCTGCGCATGTCGGATGTGAATTGAACATCGCGAAAGACGGTAAGCCCTTCTTTCAGGCACAGTTGGAACCAATCACGGCAGGTGATGCGATTTCCCGTCCAGTTGTGGAAATATTCATGCGCGATAATGGATTCGACCAATTCAAATCCGAAATCTGTCGTGATATCGGGATGGGCCAAAACGTAATTGGAATTGAATATATTCAACCCTTTGTTTTCCATGGCCCCCATATTGAAATCATCCACCGCAACGATGTTGAACACGTCCAAATCATATTCACAGCCATAGACGTCTTCGTCCCATGTCATCGACGCCTTGAGCGCGCGCATCGCAAAGTCGCATTTGTCTTGATCCCCGTCGCGCACCCATATGTTAAGATCGACCTTGCGGCCTGATCGTGTGGTAAATGTATCGGGATGGCTGACCAAATCGCCTGCGACCAAGGCAAACAGATAGGCGGGTTTGGGCCATGGATCGTCCCATTCGGCCCACCCATCGCCCGATGCGACCGGGTTGCCGTTTGACAACAAAACAGGCAGTTCGCCTTCGATACGGACGTGAAAGGGCGCCAAAACATCGGGGCGGTCGGGGTAATAGGTAATTTTGCGAAACCCTTCGGCCTCGCATTGGGTGCAATACATGCCGTTGGACATATACAGCCCTTCGAGCGCGGTATTTCCATCGGGGGCGATGCTCACCTCGGCTTCCCAGACAAAGGGGGCGTCGGGGGCGGGGCATTCGATGCCTTCGTGGATGTCCTGCGGGGTCACGTCGGCCCCGTCGATTTTTGCAGAGATCAACGTCAATCCAACGCCGTGCAAGGTAAATCGTCGGTCTGTCGTCGCAGGGTTTGGATAAAACTGCATGCGCGATTTTACCCGTGTGTCATGGGGTGAGAGAACAAAAACCAACTCAACCTTTTCAACCAGATACGCGGGAACCTTATAGTCGGATAGGTAAATTGTTGTTGCTGCGTCCAAAACTCGTCCCCCTGTTTTTTAACAATCTAACGTCATGAAATCTGAGCGCAATGGCCTGTTATACGATTTTAAAGGCGTGAAGGGATGGCCAAATTCAAAAGCTTATCATGTTGGTATGATTTTTCGGGGATTGTATGGTTAGGCCAATGAAATGACGCGATTTATTTGTAATTTTTGAAAGTCCTGCCAATAAATTGGTAATATTACCTTACCAAAGCTGTTGCCTATAGGAAACTTTTGCGGTATTCAAAGATATTCAATCGTATACCATATAGGGGGCACCCATGACCAAGTATATCGAACGTGATCAGTTAAAGATTGCGCCACAGTTAGTCGAATTCATCGAAACCGAAGCGCTTCCTGATACTGGTGTGGCGTCAGATGTGTTTTGGGCAGGGCTGTCAAAGCTGGTTCATGAACTGGGCCCCAAAAACCGCGCTTTGCTGCAAAAACGCGAAGATATTCAATGGCAGATCGATGCGTGGCACGTGGCGCGACGGGGACAGCCCCATAACGCAGCAGCGTATGAAGCGTTCCTGCGTGAGATCGGATACCTTGTTCCCGAAGGGCCAGATTTCGAAGTTGACACAGCAAATGTTGACCCCGAAATCGCCAAGATCGCAGGTCCGCAATTGGTTGTGCCGATCATGAACGCGCGTTTTGCCTTGAATGCGGCAAATGCCCGTTGGGGCAGCTTTTACGATGCGCTCTATGGCACTGATGCGCTGGGCGATTTGCCATCAGGGCGCGGGTATGACGCAGAGCGTGGCGCGCGCGTCATCGCAAAGGGTCGCGCATTTTTGGATCAGGCGGTGCCTTTGGAACGCGGATCATGGTCCGATATTTCAGCGCTGTCGATCACGCAGGGCTTGGGTCTTGCCAATCCTGCGCAATTGGTGGGCTTTACCGGTGATGCGGCTGCGCCGACAAGTGTTTTGTTGAAAAACAACGGTCTGCACATCATTCTTGATGTTAACGCAACCAGCGCGATTGGCAAATCGGATGCGGCAGGTATTTCAGATATCCGCCTTGAATCCGCGATGTCGACCATCATGGATTGCGAAGATTCCGTGGCCGCCGTTGATGCAGAAGACAAAGCATTGGCCTATCGCAATTGGCTGGGCTTGATGCGCGGCGATCTGACAGAAACAGTGACGAAGGGCGACAAAACCTTTACCCGTGCGCTCAACCCTGATCTGACCTTTACCGATGTGAATGGCGGTGACATCACCTTGAAAGGTCGCAGCCTGATGTTGGTGCGCAACGTGGGGCATTTGATGACAAACCCTGCGGTCATTGACAAAGACGGTCATGAGATCGGCGAAGGCATCATGGATGCGCTGTGCACCACGTTGATTGCAATGCATGATCTGCAAAAGGATGGCGGGAATTCCTTGCACGGGTCGATGTATGTGGTGAAACCGAAAATGCATGGACCAGAAGAGGTTGCCTTTGCCGTTGAAATTTTCGACATGGTCGAAGATATCCTTGGCCTTCCACGCAATACGGTGAAACTGGGCATCATGGATGAAGAACGTCGGACCTCTGCCAATTTGCGCGAATGTATCCGCGCCGCGAAATCGCGGGTGGCCTTTATCAACACAGGGTTCCTTGACCGTACAGGCGATGAAATTCACACCAGCATGGAAGCAGGGGCGTTCCTGCCGAAAGGCGATATGAAAGCAACCGCTTGGATCGCGTCATATGAGGATCGCAATGTCGACATCGGATTGGCCTGCGGTCTGCAAGGACGCGCACAAATCGGTAAAGGCATGTGGGCAATGCCTGACAAAATGGCGGACATGATGGCGGCCAAAATTGGACACCCGAAATCAGGCGCAAACTGTGCATGGGTTCCGTCGCCCACAGCCGCCACATTGCACGCCACCCATTACCATCAGGTTGACGTGTTCGCCCGTCAAAATGAAATTAAAGCAGGCGGCGCACGTGGTACCTTGGCGGATTTGCTAACCATTCCTGTGATGTCCGGCCAAAACCTGTCGGATGCGCAGATCCAGACCGAAATTGAAAACAACGCCCAAGGCATTCTTGGATATGTTGTGCGGTGGGTTGATCAAGGCGTGGGCTGTTCCAAAGTGCCAGACGTGCATGATGTCGGTTTGATGGAAGACCGCGCAACCTGTCGCATTTCATCGCAAGCCTTGGCAAATTGGCTGCATCACGGTGTCGTTAGCGAAGACCAAGTCATGGCAGCGATGCGCAAGATGGCGGCGGTTGTGGATCGTCAAAATGCGGGCGACGCGCTGTATACTCCGATGGCGCCCGGCTTTGACGGCATTGCGTTCCAAGCGGCCTGTGATCTTGTGTTCAAGGGGCGTGTTCAACCCTCGGGTTATACCGAACCGGTTTTGCATCAACGTCGGCTTGAGCTAAAGGCAAGCGAGTAAAATAATGTTCCCCCGCCCAAAATTTTGGGACGGGGGATCTATTGCGGAATTGATTTTCCGTCGGGTGGGGTATATTTATTCCTG
>RGAJ01000207.1 GCA_009920225.1 Paracoccaceae bacterium | reverse complement strand
ATCATGCGCGATACGGCGAACGCGTTGTGTTGCGCCCCCTGTACCCGCTGGGATCAGACGACCCACGATGACATTCTCTTTCAGACCGATCAATTTGTCGCGTTTGCCTTGGACAGACGCTTCGGTCAGAACACGCGTTGTTTCTTGGAACGACGCGGCTGAGATGAACGAACGTGTTTGCAACGACGCTTTGGTGATACCCAAAAGAATTGGTTCACCCTGTGCTGGGCGGCCACCTTTTGAAATCGCTTTTTCGTTCGCTGCGTCAAACTCGGCCTTGTCAACGTGCTCACCCTTCAACAGGGTTGTGTCGCCGCTTTCAGAGATTTCCCATTTCTGAAGCATTTGACGCACGATCACTTCAACGTGCTTGTCGTTGATCTTAACGCCTTGCAGACGGTACACGTCCTGGACTTCGTCGATCATATAGTTCGCAAGCGCTTCGATACCCATGATGGCCAAAATATCATGCGGCGCTGGGTTGCCGTCCATGATGTAATCGCCTTTTTGGACGAAATCGCCTTCGGCCACAGGGATGTGTTTGCCTTTTGGAACCATGTATTCCACGGGTTCCAGTGACTCATCCACCGGCTCAATCGAAATGCGACGCTTGTTTTTATAGTCACGACCAAAGCGGACATAACCATCGATTTCCGCGATGATTGCGTGATCTTTTGGACGACGTGCTTCGAACAGTTCGGCAACACGTGGCAAACCACCTGTAATGTCTTTGGTTTTTGCACCTTCGCGTGGGATACGTGCAACGACGTCACCCGCACGAATTTCTGAACCGTCTTCGACAGACAAAATCGCATCAACAGACATTGGATAGGTGATCGGAGCACCCGCTTCGTTGCGAACAGGTTCGCCGTCTTGAGCAACCAGAATAATTTCTGGTTTCAGGTCGTTCCCTTTGGGGGCCGCACGCCAGTCGACAACGATCTTTTGGGTCATGCCCGTCGCATCGTCGGTTTCTTCGCGTACAGCAATACCGTTGACCAGATCCACATGTTTCGCAATACCGTCTTTTTCCGCGATAATTGGCAATGTGTATGGATCCCATTCAAACAGCTTTTGACCACGGCTGATTGTTTCGCCCTCTTTGACGAACACTTTGGTACCATAGCCCAGCTTGTGGCTTGCGCGTTCTGCACCATGTTCATCAACGATCCGCAACTTCATGTTACGGCCCATGACAAGCGTTTCACCATTCGAGTTCAACAAGGTCATCGGGTTTTCAAAGACGATTTTACCCTCTTGGCTTGCTTCCAAGAATGATTGTTGGCCACCTTGCGCAACACCACCAATGTGGAAGGTCCGCATTGTCAGCTGTGTACCAGGTTCACCGATGGACTGCGCCGCGATAATACCGACGGCTTCGCCAGTGTTGACGATTGTACCACGTGCAAGGTCACGACCGTAACATTGCGCACAAACGCCTTCTTCGGCTTCACAGGTCAATGGGCTGCGGATACGCATCGATTGAACGCCTGCTTCGTCGATGGCATCAGACATCAATTCGTCGATCAATGACCCTTTGGCCACGATGACTTCGTCTGTACCTGGACGCAGGACGTCATCGGCTGCGACACGACCCAAAACGCGCTCTGCCAATGACGAAATCACTTCGCCATCATTGACCGCAGGGACCGCAGTGATCGCGTTTTCAGTACCGCAATCGTTCATGCGAACGATACAATCCTGTGCAACGTCAACCAGACGACGTGTCAGATATCCAGAGTTCGCAGTCTTCAACGCCGTATCCGACAGACCCTTACGAGCACCGTGGGTAGAGTTGAAGTATTCAAGAACGGTCAAACCTTCTTTAAAGTTTGAAATGATCGGTGTTTCGATGATGTCGCCGTTCGGCTTTGCCATCAGACCGCGCATACCGCCCAGCTGTTTCATCTGTGTCACAGAACCACGCGCACCAGAGTGGGCCATCATGTATACCGAATTCGGTTCCATTTCTGCGCCATTCTCGTCGCGATCTGCCGATGAAATTGTATTCATCATCGCTTCGGTGACTTTGTCGTTACATTTTGACCAAGCATCAACAACTTTGTTGTACTTTTCGCCCTGAGTGATCAGACCGTCCATGTACTGCTGTTCGAAATCTTTCACTTGGTCGCGTGTTTCGTCAACGATTGACCATTTGTTATCAGGAACAACCATGTCGTCTTTGCCGAACGAAATACCGGCGCGGAACGCTTCTTTAAAGCCCATAGACATGATTTGGTCACAGAAGATCACGCTCTCTTTTTGGCCACAATACCGGTAAACGGTGTCAATGACCTTTTGAACGTCTTTCTTACGCAGCAATGTGTTGACCAATTCGAACGGCGCTTTGACGTTCTTTGGCAACAACGCACCCAAACGTACGCGACCTGGTGTGGTTTCGTAACGTTTTGTGACTTCGTTTCCGTGCTCATCAATTTGTGGAACACGCGCTGTGATTTTGGCATGCAAGTGAACTGCGCCTGAATCCAATGCGTATTGCACTTCTTCGATGGAAGCGAACGACATGCCTTCGCCCTTCATGCCTTCACGCATGATGGATGTGTAATACAGACCCAAGATCATGTCTTGTGACGGAACAATGATCGGCGCACCGTTTGCAGGTGACAGAACGTTGTTTGTAGACATCATCAGAACGCGGGCTTCCAATTGGGCCTCAAGGCTCAGTGGAACGTGAACCGCCATTTGGTCACCGTCAAAGTCCGCGTTAAACGCAGAACAGACCAATGGGTGAAGCTGGATTGCTTTGCCTTCGATCAAAACGGGTTCAAACGCCTGAATACCCAAACGGTGCAATGTAGGCGCACGGTTCAGCATAACAGGATGTTCGCGAATAACCTCATCCAAGATGTCCCAGACTTCTGGACGCTCTTTTTCAACCAATTTCTTGGCTTGTTTCACGGTTGACGACAGGCCTTTTGCCTCAAGACGGCTGTAGATAAACGGCTTGAACAATTCCAAGGCCATTTTCTTTGGCAGACCACATTGATGCAGTTTCAATTCTGGGCCGGTCACAATCACCGAACGACCAGAGAAGTCAACGCGTTTACCCAAAAGGTTTTGACGGAAACGACCCTGCTTGCCTTTCAGCATGTCAGACAGTGATTTCAACGGACGTTTGTTTGACCCTGTGATCACGCGACCACGGCGACCGTTGTCGAACAAGGCGTCAACAGATTCTTGCAACATACGCTTTTCGTTGCGCACGATGATATCAGGCGCACGCAATTCGATCAGACGTTTCAAACGGTTGTTCCGGTTGATCACACGACGATACAGATCGTTCAAATCTGATGTCGCAAAACGACCCCCATCCAACGGCACCAAGGGGCGCAGTTCTGGCGGGATCACGGGAACAACGGTCAAAATCATCCATTCAGGACGGTTGCCAGATTCCAAAAAGCTTTCGACAACTTTCAAACGCTTGATGATTTTCTTTGGCTTCAGTTCGCCTGTGGCTTCTTTCAATTCGGCACGAAGACGCTCTGCTTCTGCATCCAAATCGATCGCGGCCAACATTTCACGGATCGCTTCTGCACCGATATTCGCGGTGAATGCGTCCATGCCATATGTATCTTGCGCGTCCAAGAATTCTTCTTCGGTCATCATTTGACCATAAGACAGATCTGTCAGACCGGGTTCAATCACCACATAGTTTTCGAAATACAACACGCGTTCCAAATCACGCAATGTCATATCCAGCATCAAACCGATGCGCGATGGCAACGATTTCAAGAACCAAATATGCGCAACGGGGGATGCCAATTCGATGTGGCCCATGCGTTCACGGCGTACTTTTTGCAATGTGACTTCTACACCACATTTTTCGCAGACAACGCCGCGATATTTCATACGCTTATATTTACCGCACAAACATTCGTAGTCTTTGGTCGGGCCAAAGATACGCGCACAGAACAGACCGTCGCGTTCTGGTTTGAACGTACGATAGTTGATTGTCTCTGGCTTTTTGATTTCACCATAGGACCAAGATAGGATCCGTTCGGGTGATGCCAAAGACACCTTGATTTCATCAAACATCTTTGGGTTGGCCAAAGGGTTGAATGGGTTATTTGTGATTTCCTGGTTCATTTTG
>RGAJ01000206.1 GCA_009920225.1 Paracoccaceae bacterium | reverse complement strand
ATTGCAAGCCGCAACTCTGATCCGGTGCAGCAAATGGTGATTTCGGTCACCTCGATTGAATCGTCGTCCAAGGCCTATAACGTGATCCCGCAATCTGTGCATATCAAAGGCACGGCGCGGACCATGGATACAGAACATCGCGATATCGCCGAGGCGCGATTGGTCGCCTTGGCCGAACAGATTGGTGCGTCCTTTGGTGCAACGGTCAAAGCCACGTTCAACCGCAGCTATCCCGTTATGGTCAATCATGACGCACAAACCGAATTCGCCGCAGACGTTGCGCGCAGTGTGACAGGCCAATGCAATGACGCGCCTTTGGTGATGGGCGGCGAAGATTTCGCGTTCATGTTAGAAGAACGCCCCGGTGCCTATATCTTGGTCGGCAATGGCGAAAGTGCGCCGGTTCACCACCCTGCCTATAATTTCAACGATGATATCATCCCGATAGGCTGCAGTTGGTACGCAGGGTTGATTGAACACGGTATGCCGATTTAACAGGGGACAGGACATGCAAAAAGCGATCCTAAGTTGCGCAATAACAGGGGCAATCCATACCCCATCGATGTCACCCCATCTGCCTGCAACAGCCCAAGCGATTGCAAATGATGCAATCGCCGCCGCACAAGCAGGCGCGTCCATCTTGCATTTACATGCGCGGGACAATGCAACAGGTAGGCCCGTCCAATCCGCCGATGCATTTCGTGAATTTTTGCCCAAGATCGCGGCGCAGACGGACGCAATCCTGAACATCACCACAGGCGGAAGCCCACATATGACGGTTGCCGAACGGGTGGCCCCCGCGCGGGATCTGGCCCCTGAACTGGCGTCGTTGAACATGGGGTCAATGAATTTTGGCTTGTTCCCGATGTTGAAGCGATATGATGCGTTTGATCATGACTGGGAACGCGCGCATTTGGAAAATAGCCGCGATTTGGTGTTCAAAAATACCTATGCCGACATCGACCATATTTTGGGGGCCTGTTTGCCCAACGGCACGCGATTTGAATTTGAATGCTATGACACAAGCCATCTGTATAACCTTGCCCATTTCGCAGATCGCGGCGTGATCAAGCCGCCCTTTTTGGTGCAAACGGTGTTTGGCATCTTGGGCGGGATCGGCACCCATCCCGATGATGTGGCGCATATGAAACGAACCGCTGATCGTTTGTTCGGGCGTGACTATATCTGGTCTGTTCTGGGGGCAGGGCGCTCGCAGATGCAGATTGCTGCAACAGCGGTCGCCCAAGGTGGATCTCTGCGCGTCGGGCTTGAGGATAATCTTTGGATTGCCAAGGGCGAATTGGCGACATCGAATGCGCAACAGGTTCAAAAGGCGCGCGATTTACTTGCGTCGCTCTCGGTTGAGGTCGCCACCCCTGATGAGGCCCGCGCGATGCTGCACCTAAAAGGGCGCGACAAGGTTGGATTTTAATGCGCGAATTTGGTCCCGACCAACGATCTGAATTGGTTGTCTATGATCTTGCGACGGCACAGTCGCAGGTGGTCTTTGACACCTCTGATCTGATTGAGGCGCCAAATTGGACGCTTGATCGGGCGTGGTTGATTTATAATGCGGCGGGTCGATTGTTTCGCATATCGCCAGATGGTCTTGACGGACCGCATCTGATCACCACCGATCCGCGCGCCGATTTCAATAATGACCATTGTCTGGACCCTGATGGCGTGCATTTCTATGGCTCTGCTTGGGATGGGCATATCTATCGCTGTCCTATTGCGGGCGGGACGCCTGTTCGGGTCAGCCCGACCACGCGCGACGGCGACGGGTTTCGGTTTTACCTGCATGGTGTGTCACCCGATGGGCGGCTGTTGTCATTTGTCGGATTGATCCCGCGTGATGCAGGGGCGCAAACGTGGATCTGCACGTTGAACCCCGATACAGGCGACATACGAACGTTGACGGATGGGGCTTATCCCGTCGATGGACCAGAGTTTTCCCATGATGGAACGCGCATTTATTACAACGCCGAACAGGCAGGTGCCCCCAAGGGAGCTGCACAAATCCTAAGCATGTCTGTCGACGGGACAGATATCCAGCAGCACACAGATGATGCGCGTGTAAATTGGTTTCCGCACCTGTCAGCAGACGGGCGCTGGATGGTGTATTTATCTTATCCCACTGGCACTGTGGGGCATCCTGCCGATTGTGATGTGCGGATCATGTTGTACGACCTCACCACCCACACGCATACCGAGGTAGATCGTTTCAACGGTGGCCAAGGCACGATCAATGTCAATTCGTGGTGTCCGACGTCACAACGCTTTGCCTATGTCAGATATCCGCATACCAAATAAAGGGTGTGACCGGATAAATGCCATTGTCAACGCATTATGATCGTTTTAGGCTACTCGGTACTTGTCTGTAATAAGGGGTACAGGGATGCAAAAATATCCATTCATCATGCGCGTCTTTCATTGGGTTTTGGTGATCATGTTCGCTGCGCAATTCATTTTCCACAATGCGATCAGCGACGCCTATGATCAAATTCAGCGCGGCGTCGAAGTGGCGTTTAACCCATTGGTCGCAGGGCACGTCTTTGGCGGCTTGGCGATTTTGGTGCTGACGCTTATTCGCTTTGGCATTCGGCGTAAATCTGTCCTGCCTGCCTATCCAGAACAGGGGTCTGCACTGACAAAACGCGCATCTGAAATCGTGCATTACGGCACCTATGTTTTGGGCATCATGTTGCCCGTGTCGGGCGCGGTTGCATGGTTTGGTGGGGTCAAAGCTGCCGCGGACGGGCATGAAATGCTCAAGGCGGTGTTACTTGCCTTGGTCGCCTTGCATGTGGCAGGGGCTCTGTTCCATTTGGTGGTGCATAAAAACAATATTTTTAAACGGATGTGGTTCTGATCACATGAAACGGAGGTTCCCATGAAACGGCGCAGATTATTACAAGACGGTTCAACCGCATCAGAAATCGGTTTGGGCTGTATGAGCTTTGCGGGGTTTTATGGGGCCACCGACGAAAAAACATCTCATGAAACGTTGGCCTATTGTGTCGATCATGGGCTTGATTTCATGGATACGTCCAATGTCTATGGCGATGGCGTGTCCGAAGCAATAATTGGCACTTTTATCAAAAAAACCCGCGCAAAATTGGTTGTTGCGACCAAAGGCGGGATTGTGCGCGATGGGCGCAGCGACAAACGGTTCGACAATTCCGAACCCTATTTGCGGGTGAATTTGGAAGAATCGTTAAAACGTTTGCACGTTGATTGTGTTGATCTTTTTTACATTCACCGCCGCGATCCCGATATCGCCATCGAAGATGTGATGGAAACAATTTTGAAATTCAAACGCGAAGGCTTGATCAAAGGGATTGGCCTGTCCGAAGTGTCGCCAACAACCCTGCGTCGTGCGTCCGCAGTGGGGCCAGTAGATGCGGTGCAAAGTGAATATTCCCTATGGACCCGTTCGCCGGAATTGGGGCTGATCCAAGCCTGTTGTGAATTGGGCACGGCCTTTGTGCCGTTTTCCCCTGTGGGGCGGGGGCTCTTTTCGGATGTGCGCCCTGATCCGTCATCGTTTAAAACGCCTGACATTCGGATTGGGATCCCACGGTTTCAGGGGCAGAATTTTATCGATAACGTGGCGCGATTTGAACCGTTTCGGGCGCTGGCATCAGATATCGGTGTTGCCACATCCGCCTTGGCCTTGGCATGGGTTCTGGATCAGGGGGACCACCTGTTGCCAATTCCCGGAACGCGGCATGTGAAACATGTTGAACATTACCTGTCCGCGTCTGCTTTTGTTATGACGGACGAGATCCGCGCAACGATCAACGATCTGCTGCCCATAGGATGGGCGATGGGGGATCGATACAACGTGGATCAATGGGTCGGGGTCGAGCGTTATTCCTAACGTGCCAACTTATTTTGATTTGCGAAACAGGGATATGGAATAAATCACCAACCCCATCCAGATCAATGGAAAGGCCACCTTGCGTTCCCATCCCATCGGTTCGTCAAAGATAAACACGGCGGTCAAAAAGATGAACGTCGGCGCAATATATTGCAGCATCGCAATGGTGGACAGACGCAGTAGTTTGGCGCCATTGGCATAGATAATCAGCGGCACAGCCGTAATAATGCCCGATC
>RGAJ01000205.1 GCA_009920225.1 Paracoccaceae bacterium | reverse complement strand
TTTGCCCGCCACGCTGCCCGCGCCAAAAACGCTATGCGCTGCCGTTAAACCGGGAATGCCCAAACACGCACCTGTTTCATATGACATGCCAGCGGGCAGGGGCACTGCTTGATCACTGGGCAGCGCGATATAGGTTGCGGCCGTACCGAATGGGCGCTGCCATTGGCCGTTCCAGATCCAAACGCGTTCGCCGATGCGCGATGCGTCAACATCATCGCCGACCGCCACAATCTCGCCTGCGCCGTCAGAATTCGGAATGATCAGATCAAAAGCAGGTTTTGTCACACCGGGCCGCGATCCGCCGCGGGCTTTCGCGTCAGAGGGGTTTGCCCCTGAAAATGCAAGCTTTACCAAAACCTCACCTGCAGCAGGCGTCGGCATGGGGACTGTTGTCACAGATAAAACGTCGGAAGCGGGGCCAAATTTGGAATAAACAACGGCCCGCATTAATTTTGCTTTTTCCGCAGTCGGATCACAACCTCAACCGATGCAATCTCTGCACCCTCTGGGGCCTGTGGCAATTGAACGATGCGCAGCTGATCTGCAGGGGCATCGGTCAACTTGCCATCTTCCTCCCAGAAAAAGTGGGGGTGATCATGCGTGTTGGTATCGAAATAGCTTTTGGTGCCGTCAACTGACACCTCTTGCAGCAAACCCGCGTCGCAAAAGGCGCGCAAGGTATTATACACGGTAGCAAGCGATACTTTCTCACCCAAATGTTGGGTTTGCTCGAATAGGCTTTCGGCGGTCACATGGCGATGACGACCGTCGCCAATCAACGCCTCTGCCAAGATCATTCTTTGGCGCGTTGGGCGTAACTCTGATCGGCCAAGCCAATCTTTGGCGCGGGTCTGTGGTGTCATGTTTCATTGCCTCTGCTTGCTTGCCTTTTAATTAAAACATTTCGGACACCATTTTCAATGGTTTTTCACGCAATTCCCATGTGACAGGTGACGAAGGCTTGCAAGACATGGGATACGGGTGCTAGAGGAATGGGTAAGTATTGAAATAGCACAGGGAAATAAACCTTATGTCCAACTTTCCATCCAGCTTCGACCGTGAAGACCTGTTGAAATGCGCGCGCGGCGAATTGTTTGGGCCCGGGAATGCACAATTGCCTGCGCCACCCATGTTGATGATGGATCGGATTACCGAAATCAGCGGTGACGGTGGAGAGCATGGCAAAGGTCACGTGATCGCAGAGTTTAATATCACGCCAGACCTTTGGTTCTTTGACTGCCATTTCCCTGGCAACCCGATTATGCCCGGCTGTTTGGGTCTGGATGGATTGTGGCAGCTGACTGGGTTTAACCTTGGTTGGCGCGGCTGGCAGGGGCGCGGATACGCACTTGGTGTCGGCGAAGTCAAATTGACCGGCATGGTGCGCCCAGAACGTAAAATGTTGACATATCGCATCAACTTTACCAAAGCGCTGCAAACCCGCCGTTTAACAATGGGCGTGGCCGACGGCATCGTCGAGGCAGATGGCGAAGTGATTTATCAAGTCAAAGACATGAAAGTCGCCCTTTCAGAATCTTAATAGGCCAAACAAAAAGGAGAACCCCATGCGCAGAGTCGTGGTGACAGGTTTAGGCGTTGTTTCGTCAATCGGAAACAATGCAAACGAAGTATTGGCCAGTTTGAAGGCGGGCAAATCAGGGATCACAGCCAACGCAGATATGGCAGAACGCGGTTTCCGCAGCCAAATCGCGGGCAACATTAAATTGGACGTGACCGATCACGTGGACAAACGCACATTGCGGTTCATGGGGCCAGGTGCGGCCTATGCCTATATTGCGATGGAACAGGCGATTGCAGATGCCGGGCTTGAGGAAAGCGATATTTCGAACCCGCGCACCGGTTTGGTCGCAGGATCAGGTGGACCATCGACATCCGCCATGTTGGCCGCGCATCAGGTGGTTCAAAATTCAGGGTCACCAAAACGCATTGGGCCTTTTGCTGTGCCAAAATGCATGTCCTCAACCATTTCGGCCAATCTATCGACCGCCTATAAGATCAAGGGCGTGAATTATTCGATCACCTCAGCATGTTCAACATCGTTGCATTGTATCGGCAACGCATCTGAACAGATCATGTTGGGCAAGCAAGACATCATGTTTGCAGGTGGTGGCGAAGAATTGGATTGGACGCTGTCATGTCTGTTCGATGCAATGGGGGCAATGTCGTCGAAATATAATGATACGCCCGAAAAAGCATCCCGTGCTTTCGACGCAGACCGTGATGGATTTGTGATTGGTGGCGGCGGTGGTATCGTTGTGTTGGAAGAATTGAACCATGCCTTGGCGCGTGGCGCGAAGATCTATGCCGAAGTCACGGGCTATGGCGCGACATCTGATGGGCATGATATGGTTGCGCCATCGGGCGAAGGCGGCGAACGGGCGATGCGCATCGCATTGGACAGTTTGGAAGCAGGTCGCAAAGTGGGCTATATCAACGCCCATGGCACATCGACACCTGTCGGGGATGTGGGAGAGATTGAGGCCGTGCGCCGTGTCTTTGGCAAAGGGTCAACGCCGCCGGTCAGTTCGACAAAATCTATGACGGGTCACAGCCAAGGGGCGACAGGCGCGCAAGAAGCGATTTACTGTTTGTTGATGTTGGAATACGACTTTATCGCACCGTCGATCAACGTTGAAACCTTGGATCCCGCACTTGATCCATCGGAAATTGCGACGAGCTTGGTGGAAAATGCTGGGCTTGATACGGTTATGACAAATAGTTTTGGATTTGGTGGAACCAACGGATCCATGTTATTGTCAAAGTATCGCGGATAAGTGAGGGCTTGGGAGGGCTTTGCCCTCTTGGCCACACTGCGTGTGGCCAATTCACCCAGAGTATTTTGACAAAGATGAAAGATTATGAGGTAGGGGTAGACGATGCAGCTGTCTGGTAAACGTGGTTTGGTGATGGGCGTTGCAAACGAGCGCTCGATCGCTTGGGGTATTGCAAAAGCCTGTGCCGAGGCAGGCGCGGAATTGGCCTTTACCTATCAAGGCGAGGCGTTTGGGTCACGGTTGGTGCCTTTAGCGGCGTCTGTCGGGTCAGATTTTATGGTCGATGTTGATGTGACAGATGACGCGTCCTTGGATGCGGCGTTTGATCAATTGAAAGCACGTTGGGATACGATTGATTTTGTGATCCATGCGATTGCCTATTCGGACAAGAACGAATTGACAGGGCGGTTTGTGAACACGAGCCGCGCGAATTTCAAAAACTCGCTCGATATCTCTGCATATTCCTTTATCGAAGTTGCGCGGCGCGCGCATCCGATGATGGTAGAACATGGCGGGACATTGATCACTTTGACCTATCAGGGGTCAAATCGTGTGACGCCGTTTTACAATGTGATGGGGGTGGCGAAGGCCGCGTTAGAGGCCACGACGCGATATCTGGCGAATGATTTGGGGCCTGATGGGATCCGTGTCAATGCAATCTCGCCCGGTCCGATGAAGACGCTCGCGGGGGCGGCCATTGGGGGGGCGCGCAAAACCTACAAACATACGGATACGAATGCGCCTTTGCGTTCCAACGCAACGCTTGAGGCGGTTGGGGGGACAGCCGTTTATCTGATTTCTGATGCGGGTGCCTGCACCACGGGTGAGATTATTCGTGTCGATGGTGGCTATCACGTTTTGGGGATGCCGCAGCCGGAAAATATCTAACGCAGAGTTGTTGGGATACGATACACAAAAGCCCGCCATTGGCGGGCTTTTGTTGTTTCTGACGCGACATGCTTAGAGTGGATCGCCAATCAAGCTTGACCCGCCGCTTTTGAAGTCACCATAGATGCCGGTTGGTTCCATCGTATCGTCACAGACAGAGCGTCCATCCGGTGTACGACGCGCGTCCATGTAACCTTCGACGCCGTCGTCGATGATCCAATGTTGACATCCGTTCGGGTCAACCCAAATCCCAGCTTTTAATTCAGTCAGAGGTTTTGAATCGGTTCCAATATCACGGGTTTTGTCGGGACCAGCCGCACCGCCCAGTTCGCAGGCTGAGAGTGCCATGAGGCTGACGCCAAGAGTAATGTGAAGTGCTTTAAATTTCATGACGGACCCCATTACTGTACGCAGACGATTTCAACGCGGCGCTTTTGCGCCATGCCTG
>RGAJ01000204.1 GCA_009920225.1 Paracoccaceae bacterium | reverse complement strand
TCAAATCCGCACGCAAGGGCGTAATCGAAATATAGCCGGTCATATTCGCCGTCACATCCGTATCTGCGGCCGTTTTCACATGTTGGTCGCCACCGTGGATGAACAAAAAGTCGCGGCCAGATTTTGCGGTATGGGGCGTGGCGGAAAAATTTGTTCCCTCTCGACGGCCTTGTCGTGCGACGGTGATACCTTTGACGTCGGTTGCGCCAACGGGTGGAAAATTGACGTTGTAGAACAGTTTATATTCCTGATCATCTGCCGTTTGTGCGTTCATGATTTTTTCGATCACGGCCTTGCCATGTGCGCGGCTTGCATCAAACGGATCAGACAGATCGCGATTGTCAGGGCCGTAGTATTGCGACAGCGCAATAGATGGGATGCCTTGCAATGCGCCTTCCATTGCGGCACCTAACGTGCCCGAATATAAAACATTTTCACCCGAGTTATTGCCGCGGTTGACGCCCGAGATAATTAAATCTGGGCGCGCATCCTGCATAACATGATAAATGCCTGCCAAAACGCAATCTGCGGGATAGCCTTCGACCGCATAGCGGTTGTGGTCGAGTTCGGTGATGAGCATCGGATTGGTGTAGCTGATGCAATGTCCAACGCCAGATCGTTCCATCGCTGGGGCGACAACGCACACCTGACCATCTGGCCCTGCGATGTCACGTGCAATTTCTTCGGCGACCCGCAAACCCGGTGCGTTAATGCCGTCGTCATTTGTTACCAAGATACGCATGCGCGATAGCCCCCTAAATCATCTCATACCTGCATAGAGGAGCATCGATTCTGGGGCAAGTCAAAGATGTGGTCAAAGATCCAGTGTTTCCAAAAGGCGCGCGGCCTCGGTGCTGGGATGCGCAAGCGTTGATTTGTCTTCGCCTGGGAAAAACCGCGCGCGCGTCGCAGTGGACATCGGGGCAGGGGACAGGATATGCACCTTGGGCCCGATATGAGCGTTTTCCGCAGCCCATGATGTAACCAATGCGATCTGGGCTGCCTTTGTGGCCCCATAGGCACCAAAGAATTTTTGCCCCGCACTGGTGTCATCGAAAAACACCGCATGCCCATCGTCGCCCAACAGAGGCGCCATGAACGGAATTAATACGCCTGTTGCGCGGACATTTGCTTCGATCGATTTGTCCCAATCTTTGCGGTCCAACGTAGATGTCGCCATCAAAGGGGCCGCATGTACCGCCGCGTGAACCCAAATCGCCGCAGATCCCCAACGATCATAAATTGATCGACACAGATGCGCCATGGCATCGGCATTGGTGATATCCATTGGGGCCAGCGTGGCTTGGCCGCCCTTTGCCTTGATCCGATCGTCCAATTCTTCCAACGCGCCCGTGGTGCGGGCGATGGCGACGATGTGATAGTCGGGCGCAAGAGCTTCGGCGAATGCTGCGCCTAAACCCCGAGAGGCCCCAGTAATGATAGCGATTTTTTCAGTCATATTTGCGTGATGATGGGTTTTGCGTCGAAGGTCAAGTGATGCTTTTACTGCTCATGCAGTGTTCGTCGTAAAATGTCCGTGCGCGCCCAAAATTTGCAAGAGTTGATCAAAATCCAACCCATCAATTTGTGCGGCATATAAGGGGTCTTCTTCTATGGCGACATGTACCACAGGTCGGTGAAAATCATTGCGCGGCTGCATCACACAGGGCAGTTTTGCACGAAAGGGTGGGACAATATTTGCAAGGGTGCAAAACATCATAACCATGCTGCCCTGACGTCCATCGGGCATTTCGCGCACAAAGTTTAGAAAATCACTTTCGTTGACTTCGACCCAGACACCAATCAAAAACGGTGCCTCATGTCCAACCAAGGGCAAGGTGAGAACACAGCGAATAAAACGCCGATCACCCAATCGACACAAATCTTGGGTCAAGAAATCACCACCATTGAGATCAACAGTATGATTGTTTTCTGTATCGGCCGCATGGGGCCAATCTTCTGGTGCGGCGTATCCGATGCTCAGCAGGTCACAAAAATCCACGCCGCAACAGTCACAGATAATTTGGTTCGACCCAAGTGCCGTCCACCTATGATCAATAGGGGGTGTGTCCACTTGGGCAAGTTCGGTGCGCGCAGCTGGAAAGTGGGCTTTCAGGTTCTTAAACCATTTCATTCCGCGGCCTTAACCGCGAATCCCTTTGAGATCATATCTGATGGTGCCACGGGATATTCGCCCGAAAAACACGCATCACAATATTGAGGACAAGAAGAATTGCGACCCTTTTCTTCGCCAACAGCACGATACAGGCCGTCAAGCGAAATAAATCTAAGGCTGTCAACAGCCAAGTGATCGCGCATTTCATCTTCTGTCATCGTTGCCGCAAGCAGTTTTTCGCGTTGCGGCGTATCGACGCCATAAAAACAGGGCCATGCTGTGGGCGGGCTTGCAATACGGAAATGCACCTCGGCCGCGCCTGCGTCCAAAATCATTTCCTTAATCTTGCGGGATGTTGTGCCTCGAACCACGGAATCGTCCACCAAAATAATGCGCTTACCTTTAATCAACGCCCGATTCACGTTTAATTTTAGGCGCACACCCATATTGCGGATTTGCTCAGTCGGTTCGATAAATGTCCGCCCCATATATTGGTTGCGGATGATGCCCATGGCAAATGGGATCCCTGATTGTTGGGAAAATCCAATCGCTGCAGGCGTTCCACTGTCGGGAACGGCGCAGACCAAATCGGCCTCAACAGGGCTTTCTTTGGCCAATTCAACGCCAATCTGGCGGCGGGTTTCATAGACAGAGCGTCCGCCGATGATGCTGTCAGGGCGCGAGAAATACACATGCTCAAACACGCAGAACCGCGATGGTTGGCGACGGAACGGGAAATGGCTGTCCACACCGCTTTTCGAAATGACGACCATCTCACCCGGTTCGATTTCACGCACGAATTCGGCACCGATGATATCAAGTGCACAGGTTTCCGATGACAGGGCCCATCCGTCACCAACACGCCCCAAAACCAATGGGCGCACGCCCAACGGGTCGCGCACGCCCATCAATTTGGTACGTGTCATAGCGACAACGGAAAACGCGCCTTCAACACGACGCAGCGCATCTTCCATGCGTTCTGGGATATTACGACCCAAGGAGCGCGCCATCAAATGGATGATACATTCGCTGTCGGAGGAGCTTTGAAAAATGGATCCACGTTCGATCAGTTCGCGGCGCAAGGCATCGGCGTTGGTCAGATTACCGTTATGCGCAATCGCCGCCCCACCCATTGAAAATTCACCAAAGAAGGGCTGCACATCGCGAATTGCGGCACCTTTTGCACCGGCTGTGGAATAGCGCACATGGCCAATTCCGATTTCGCCCGGCAAGGTTTGCATCACGGATTGAGAGGTAAAGTTATCGCGCACATAGCCAAAGCGACGCGCCGAATTGAACCCAACCTCTGCGTCATAGGTGACGATACCGCCAGCCTCTTGTCCACGATGCTGAAGCGCGTGCAGACCAAGCGCCACAAAGTTTGCAGCATCTGCGACACCAACCACCCCAAATACACCACATTCTTCGCGCAGTTTGTCATCGTCAAATGGGTGGGCGGGGGGCATGATTTTGCTAGACACGTCAGGGGGCTCCGAATCCGTCGTTTTGCATTGTGCCCTCTTTACTGACAAAAGCGCGCCCTGTCACGGTTGTAAACGACGCGGGCGCGATTTATTCCGGCTTAGTTTGGTTCACAAACGGACACAAGCTGTTCATATTGCAGCGTAACCCAACCCAAAGCGCGTTCTGGATTACGCTCTTCGATCGAGGTTGCCATATCGCCAAAGACCTGTGCAGAGCGGCTTTGGTCAATCATCGGAAAGCTTTCCGCGCTCAGGACTGTGTTATAGGCAAAGAACCCGATGGCAATCAACGCGATGCCGCGCAGAACGCCAAAGATAAATCCCAAAGATTGGTCCAGCTTGCCCAACATGGACTTGTTGATCACGCTCGACAGCAATGGTGTGAAAAAAGATGCAATCAACAGAACAATCGCAAAGACCGCCGCAAAAGATGCAATGATCGATAATTCACAACTGTCACCTAAAATGGGCCCGACCATCGGGATTTCTTTGATCAAGGGCATAACTTGGGGTGAAAAGACGAATGCCGCGATGGCGGCCACGACCCAACCAACAATTGCCATCACTTCACGCACAAGCCCGCGTGAATA
>RGAJ01000203.1 GCA_009920225.1 Paracoccaceae bacterium | reverse complement strand
AAATGGCATAGACGCTTGCAGACAGTTTATTGATGAAATTTTGGTTCGATTGGATGGCCTTGCGCATCATCCCCGCCAACAGGCCGTAGGCAGATGTAATGACAAATCCCGTTGCAGCAAATACGATCCCAAGGATCAGAATTTGCGGCGCAATGGGGCCGAGACTTGGGTTGGTAAAGTTTGGCAAAAAGGCAAGCACGAACAAGGCAACCTTTGGATTTAGAATGTTGGTCATCGCCCCGCGGATCAATGCGGTTTTGATCGTCCCAGTCGTCGTCACAATCTGCGGATCAATAGGTGCATGCCACGTCTTGAATGCCAGATACAACAGGTACGCCACCCCTGCCCAGCGCACAATATCGTAGGTCACGGGATAGGCGGCAAACAGAGCCGATACCCCAAGCGCGGTAATCGCCACATGCACCAAAGATCCAAGCGAAATTCCCGCAGCCGCGGCAACACCTGCCCACGGACCACCACGCAGCGCGGTCGCCGCTGTGAACATCACATCCGCACCCGGCATCAGATTTAATGCAACACCCGCAAGCACAAAGGTTGATAACAGCGTCGGATCAATGATGGAAAATAGCTGTATCATCACTCCCCCCCTTATACCACAGATCCAAAAAGGCCTGCGTCGAATGACGAGAGAAACAAAAGCACGCCATAGATCACAAAACACACCGCCAATCCACGTCGCAGGGTCACGTTCATAGTGGCGGCCAAGGCGCTGCGCCCCAAGATGGTCCCCAAGGCCGTATAGGTCGCATAACTGATACTGGTCAGGGTCAGCGCAGTTGGAACAATCACCCACATTTGACGCCCGATCGGGACTGCCGGATCAACAAATTGCGTGAACGCCGCAAGATACCCCGCAACAGATTTCGGATTGATCGTCGCAATCATAAAGGCACGCGAATAGATCGACCCTGATGATGTTACTTCGGCGATCGCGCGGGTTGCAGCGCGCCACCCACGGACCCCCGTGAACACCAAAAACGTGGCGCCAATCACCTTGGCCACAAAAAAAGCAAAAGGCGATGTAACCAACAAGGTCGCAACCCCAATCGCGGAAAGAGTTAAGAACAAGGCAGCTTGGGTTAAAATCCCCGCTACGCCCCATAGACTTTGCCAAAATCCATGCGTGACACCGTTCAAGATGCAGTTCACCGCATTCGGGCCCGGTGTTATGACAAACACCCCCCAAAACGACGCGAATATGATCCAAGCGTGAAATGACATCGCATCCATCCGTTAATACACGGGCGGTGCAATGATCCACACGACGACACAGGGCGCGTCATATGGGTTTGACCATTGATAGGCTTGGCCACGAATACGAAAACTGTCACCCTGATCGACGGTGTAGGGCGTGCCATCAATGACAATATCAAGCCGCCCTTCAATCACATAGCCCAGTTCCTGCGTCGGACGCGAACAGGGTTCAGGCAGGTGGCTGTTGGGATGAAAGACGGAATGCACCACTTCGAAATCGTCGGTGAGGTCGGGGGACAAAAGCTCTTCTGTTAGTCCGTCGCGGCGATGACCAATCGCGCGACGATTGGTTTTGCGTACGATCACACCTGTCTCGGACGACACCGCTGCGTGATGCTGTTGCAAAAGCTCTGGCGGCACTTGCAAGGCGCGGCAAAATTGTTCCAGATCATCGGGCGTGGGATGTGACAAATCTCGTTCAACTTGGGACAGCCACCCAACTGATTTCCCAACTTGATCCGCAAGCGCATTCAACGTCAGTCCGCGTGTTTTGCGAAGTGATCGTATATCTGCGCCCAAGCTTTGGATCGGGGTATTCGATGTCATTCATGGCCTCAAGCAGCTGTGTTCGAACGCACGCTGCAACGCTTTCGTGAAAAAATCAACAAAAATTTCACGAACCGCTTTAAGATTGTCACGCCCCTCAGAAACGCGTATTCACGCCACCATGATTACACCCTACGATCCCCCCATGGACCCCGTGTCCATTTTGCACGAAGACGCCCATATTGTTGCGGTCGACAAACCTGCCGGCCTGCTATCTGTACCTGGGCGCGGTGAACATCTTGCCGATTGTTTGCTGACCCGCGTACAGCGGTTGTTTCCCGGTGCGCTGTTGGTTCATCGGCTGGATCGCGATACATCAGGTGTGATCATTTTCGGATTGACCCCCCATGCACAGCGCACCCTATCGATGCAGTTCGAACAGCGCACGACCAAGAAAATTTATATCGCCCGCGTCGCAGGCGAGGTTGCGGAACAAACGGGGCAGATCGATTTGCCCTTGATCGTGGACTGGCCAAATCGTCCACGCCAAATGGTATGTCACGACACGGGCAAACCCGCCGTGACCGATTGGGTTCGAATGTCCTCAGGCAACGGCGAAAGCCGCTTGCGTCTTTTCCCGCAGACGGGTCGGTCACATCAATTGCGCGTGCATTGTTTGTCGATTGGCCACCCGATTTTGGGCGATCCTCTCTATGCCGCAGAGACAGTGGCAGACCACCCCCGCATGATGCTTCATTCCCAAGAATTGCGGATCAACCACCCCGAAAGCGGCATTGGAATGAAATTTCGTGCCCCTGTCCCATTTTAATCATCTTGTGATTTGATTTTTTCGCACTAGGCTCGTGCCAATTGGCCAGCCTATGGGGATTTCATGTCACATACGACCTCACGCATTTCTGGATTTCGAAATTTATCACCCCAAGATCGTCTTGATGCCGCGGCGGCAGCCGTCGGCGGTGCAGATGTCGCAGCCTTGGCAGGCTATGGTGCATTGGCTCTGGATCGTGCAGACGGCATGATTGAAAACGTGGTGGGCGTGTTTGAATTGCCCATGGGCATCGCCACAAATTTCATCGTGAACGGACGCGACTATTTGATCCCGATGGCGGTCGAAGAACCCTCGGTCGTGGCAGCGGCGTCGCATATGGCAAAGATAGCCGCGCCTTTCGGCGGATTTCGCGCGTCACACACAGACCCGATCATGCGCGGTCAAATTCAGATCATCGGCATGGAAGATCCCCATGCGCTGCGCAAGACGCTGCTTGCAGCAAAGGATGATCTGATTGCCTTGGCGAATTCAAAAGATCGCGTTTTGGTCAACTTGGGCGGAGGATGCCGCGATTTAGAGGCACATGTTTTTGAAGATACCCCGCTTGGTCCGATGGTCGTGGCACATATTTTGGTCGATGTGCGCGACGCGATGGGGGCAAATACCGTGAACAGCATGGCCGAACTTTTGGCCCCCACGATTGAAACGCTGACCGGTGCGCGGGTTCGGTTGCGCATTCTGTCAAACTTGGCAGATTTGCGGTTGGCGCGCGCCGAAGTTTCGGTGCCGTTTTCCGCGCTGGATATGACAGGGTTTTCAGGGCGCGATGTGGCGCACGGGATTGTCGAAGCCGCCACCCTTGCCATGATCGATCCCTATCGTGCCGCGACCCATAACAAAGGGATCATGAATGGCATTGACCCTGTGGTGATTGCCACTGGAAACGATTGGCGCGCGATTGAAGCGGGCGCACATGCTTATGCTGCGCGGTCGGGGCTGTATCGATCCTTGACCGAGTGGCGCGTTAAAGATGATGCCGCCTTGGTTGGTACGATTGAATTGCCGATGGCGGTCGGCTTGGTCGGTGGTGCCACCAAAACGCACCCTGCAGCCCAAGCGGCGCTTCGATTGTTGGGGGTGACATCGGCAAACGAATTGGGACAGGTCATTGCTGCGGTCGGGTTGGCGCAAAACATGGCTGCCCTGCGCGCACTTGCGACCGAAGGCATTCAACGCGGGCACATGACGCTTCACGCCCGCAACATCGCAATTGCCGAAGGCGCATCGTCACATGAGGTCGATCAGGTCGTCGCCGCAATGGTCAGTGCAAAAGACATCAGCGCATCGCATGCCCAACAGATTTTGGCGCAGCTAAGACAGCAGTAATTTGGCCTTGTCCACAATTGCCTGAACGGTGATACCGAAATGATCGTATAATACCTCTGACCGTGCAGAGGCGCCAAAGCCCGTCATTCCGATAAACGCATCCTTGCGGCGCAACCACTTACCCCAGCCAAATTCCATCGCCGCCTCAATTGCGATGCGGGGCGCTGTGCCCAGAACCTTGGCCTGCGCGTCGGTTGATTGTTGATCAAACAATTCCCAACATGGCATCGACACGACCGCCGCATGAATCCCGGTGGC
>RGAJ01000202.1 GCA_009920225.1 Paracoccaceae bacterium | reverse complement strand
TTAAAAATATTCGCGAAATATACCCAAAAAAGTTAAATCTCACTGGCCATAGTTTAATGTGAGTTTATAAAGGTTTAGAAAATACAAATCAGCGGTCGCGGATCTGAGGTTTGCGCAAATCAATGCGCGTCACTTTATCCATGACCACGTTTTAAATGAGGTCTCAGATGAAAACTGCGGTAATTGGGCTCGGATCCATGGGGTTTGGAATGGCATCGTCGCTTGTTCGTGACGGGCATGACGTGTGGGGACAAGATATCAACGCACAGCGTGTCGCGGATTTGCATGTGGCTGGTGGCAAAGGTGCGGCAACCCCCGCGATACTTGCGTCGGTCGATGTGGTGGTGATTGTTGTTTTGAACGACAAACAAACCCGCGATGTCCTGTTTGGCGATGCGGGCA
This sequence comes from Paracoccaceae bacterium, assembly GCA_009920225.1. GTDB lineage: Bacteria > Pseudomonadota > Alphaproteobacteria > Rhodobacterales > Rhodobacteraceae > CAJXSD01. The sequence continues at coordinate 3,828 of RGAJ01000202.1, read as the reverse complement.
TTGTCCCACATCTGCAAAAAGGCACGGTCGTTGTATCATGTGCCACAGTTGCCCCCGATTTTGCCCGCGAGATGGAAGGCCTCTGCCAAGCTGCAGGGCTTTATTACATCGACGCACCGATCTCTGGCGGGTCGCTGCGCGCGGCATCGGGCGAATTGACGATCATGGCCGCAGGCGATCCCGCGGCCTTTGACGCAGCTGAGCCTGTTTTGGCGTCAATGTCACAAAACGTTTTCCGCTTGGGTGACTGCGCAGGTGCAGGGTCGGCGATGAAAGCGGTCAATCAAATGTTGGTCGGCATCCATATCGCCGCCCTTGCCGAAGCCATGACATTTGGCATGACCCAAGGCGTCGCGCCCGAACAATTCATGCAAGTCATCACAAAAAGCGCTGGGAATTCGTGGATCGTTGAAAACCGCGGCCCCCATATTGTGGATGGGGATTACACACCGCGCAGTATTGTGAATATTTGGCCAAAAGATTTGGGAATTGTGTTGGATATCGCCAAGGGCGCGCAATTTTCCGCCCCATTGACCGCCACAGCGATGCAACAATTTGTGGCAGCCGCAGGCCAAGGCATGGGGTTAGACGATGATGCAGCGGTGGCCAAAGTCTATGCGCACAACGCGGGACTGACCCTGCCAGAGGGCAAAGCATGACAACCGTATTGGGCTGCATTGCGGATGATTTCACAGGGGCAACCGATTTGGCGGGTCTTTTGGCGCGCAGCGGCTATCCCGTTTCCTTGCGCATTGGGGTTCCTGTCGATCCACCCGCATCCGCGCATTCAATTGAGGTGATCGCCCTGAAATGTCGATCACTGCCCGTTGATCAGGCCATCGCGGACGTGATGGCCGCCTATGACTGGCTGCGGGCTGCGGGGACCGAACGATATTTCTGGAAATACTGTTCGACCTTTGACAGCACGGACCAAGGCAATATCGGCCCTGTGGCCGAAGCGTTGATGGATAAAATTGGGACAGATCACACGATCTATTGCCCCGCCTTTCCCGAAAATGGGCGTAGCATTTTTATGGGCAACCTCTTTGTGGGCGAAGAGTTACTGGCCGAAAGCCCGATGAAGGATCACCCCCTAAACCCAATGCGCGACAGCAACCTGATGCGCTTGCTTGCGCCACAAACAACCCGTCCCGCGGGGTTGGTCAATCGGTTGACCGTCGCAAAAGGCGCAGAGGCTGTGGCCGATGCCATCACCCGATCTCTATGCCCAGCGCGGTCTTTTGACCGTTGCGGACCGCGTATCCCAACGCGCGGCCGTTGCAGACAGCACAATTATCCTTTCAGGCAGCTGTTCGGCCATGACACGCGCCCAAGTCGCCAAATACCGCGACATCGCACCAAGCTTTCGCATCAGCCCGCTTGAGCTTGCCCAACATGGCACACGCGCGGCAGAGGCTTGGCTTGCAACGGTTGATCTGACGTCTGCGCCGCTGATTTATGCCACCGCCGAACCTGAGGATGTCCAAAAGGCCCAAGATGTGCTGGGGCGTGACAAAGCGGGCGAAATTGTCGAAACTGCACTGGCCAGATTGGCAATATGTGCCCGCGACCGTGGCGCGCGACGCTTTGTCGTCGCGGGGGGCGAAACATCCGGCGCTGTGACGACCGCGTTAGGGGTGACGCGTTTGGACATCGGGCGTGAAATCGCACCCGGCGTGCCATGGACATTTTGTGAAAGCGATGGTCACCCCCTTGCCCTGACCTTAAAATCGGGCAACTTTGGTCGTGAAACATTCTTTTCCGATGCGCTAAGCAGTTTGAAGGAGCAATTATGACCGAAACAAAGCTGCGCGAAACGATCTGTCTATTGGCCAAATCCATGTTTGATCGCGGATTAACCGGCGGCAGCACGGGCAATATTTCCGCGCGCACTGAGGATGGCGGTCTGTTGGTGTCGCCCACTGGCACCTCCTTTGGCCGACTGGATCCTGCGCGGCTGTCACGGTTTGACGCGGATGGAAATTTCGTATCAGGCGATCAACCGACCAAAGAAATGCCGCTGCACAGCGCCTTTTACGACACGCGATCCACGGCAGGCGCGGTGGTGCATTTGCATTCCTGCCATTCGGTGGCATTGTCGATGATGCCCGATGTCGATCCTGATAATTTTCTGCCCCCCATGACACCCTATTCGATCATGAAACTGGGCAAGGTGACATTGCTGCCTTTCTTTATGCCGGGCGATCCGGCAATGGGGGATGCGGTTCGCGGCTTGGCCGGAAAACGCAGCGCGGTCATGCTGGCCAATCATGGCCCCGTCGTTGCGGGAAAAGATATCGAAGCGGCCTGTAACGCCATCGAAGAATTAGAAGACACCGCAAAATTGGCCATCATGATGCGCGGATATCGTGCAAAGATGCTGACGCCTGAACAGGTCAATGCGGTTGTCACACAGTTTAATGTTGAGTGGGATTAAATGAAGTTTTCTGCAAATCTTGGGTTCCTTTGGACCGACCGCCCCTTGCCCGATGCGATCCGTACCGCCAAAGCGGCGGGGTTTGATGCGGTCGAATGTCATTGGCCCTATGCCTTTGACCCCGCGGATGTACGACAGGCACTGATCGAAACGGGCCTGACGATGTTGGGTCTGAACACAGATCGCGGTGCGGTTGCAGCGGGCGAAAACGGCTTGGCCGCGCTGGTTGGGCGCGAGACGGATGCGCGACACGCAATTGATCAAGCGCTTGATTACGCGGCGGCGATTGGCACTCCCAATGTTCATGTGATGTGCGGTTTTGCGCAGGGACGCGCGGCGCATGACACCTTTGTCTCCAATCTGAAATACGCCTGCGACCGCGCAGCCCGCGCAGGCATCACCATATTGATCGAGCCGCTGAACCATTACGATGCCAAGGGCTATTTCCTCTCCACAACGGACCAAGCCATCGCCATCATGGATGAGGTGGGCGCAGATAATATTCGTTTGATGTTCGACTGTTACCACGTGCAATTGATGCAAGGCGACCTGAGCCACCAGATCACAAACCTCATGCCACGCATTGGTCACATCCAGTTTGCATCGGTCCCTGATCGTGGACGACCAGATCAGGGCGAAGTCAACTATGCCCATATCTTTTCGCATATTGCATCGCTTGGGTATGATGCGCCGCTGGGGGCGGAATATAAACCACAAGGCGACACAGATGCCACCTTGGGCTGGATGGAGACATATCGTTAAAGCATGGCGCGTGACACCAACCTTAATGCCTATCTCTATTTTGAATCCGTGGCACGACGGGGGTCTGTCGCTTTGGCGGCAGAAGAGCTTTTTGTTTCGCCATCGGCCGTCAGCCAACAGATCAAAGCGCTTGAATTGCAGATGGGGATCAAACTGTTCCGGCGGTCAGGGCGCAAATTGGTTCTCACGCTTGAGGGCGAACAACTTTATAGTGCGGCAAGCGCCGCGATCGGAATATTGAAAAACGCCCAAACCAATCTGTCGATGACGCGCGAAACATCCCGTCTGAACCTGCGCGTCACACCGAGCTTTGGCGTTCGATGGCTGGGCCCACGCCTGTCGGATTTTGTGTTCCACAACCCCAATCTGGACCTTCGGATTGATGCCGCCCCCGACCCCACAGATTTTGATCGCGAGATTATGGATCTGGATATCCGTTATGGTCTGGGCGGGTGGTCGGGGTTGACGCAAACGCCGCTTGTCACAGATTATGTCTTGCCCTTATGCAGCCCTGCCTATCGCGACCAACTGATCCAAGCGTGCCCGAACGACCCGTTGTCAACCGCCCGTTTGATCGACAGTGCGCGGGCCTTGTGCAAATGGGATTTCTGGCTGCACAACACCGAACA
>RGAJ01000201.1 GCA_009920225.1 Paracoccaceae bacterium | reverse complement strand
TTGATTGGATTTGCCAAAGATGACGATGCGATCCACAGTCCGAATGAAAAATACGACCTTGAAAGCTTTCACAAGGGCATGCGCAGTTGGGCACGCATTTTGGACGCACTGTCACAGGGATCATAACCATGTTCATCGGCTTTCAGCAGGGGCAATTTCGTCAAATACACGGCGTTGATATACACTATGTCTGCGCCGGACAGGGGGAGCCTGTGTTACTGTTGCACGGGTTTCCACAAACCCATGCAATGTGGGCGAAAATTGCACCGCTGCTTGCCGAAAAATATTTTGTGATTTGCCCCGACTTGCGCGGATATGGCGCGTCGGGGAAACCGAAAAATGTTGCGGACTATTCCTTTCGTGCGATGGGGGCGGATCAATTGGCGTTGATGCGCGATCTTGGCTTTGATCGGTTTCATCTGATCGGTCATGACCGCGGTGCGCGGACATCACATCGTATGGCGCTCGACGCGCAGGATCGGATTGCAAGCCTAACTGTGATGGATATAATTCCGACACATCTGTTGCTGAATGAGCTGTCGAAAGAGATCGCTAAAGCCTATTACCATTGGTTTTTCTTGGCACAACCCGCACCAATGCCCGAAACATTGATCGCGGCAGATCCGATTGCCTATTACGAAAGCTGTTTGTTTGGATGGGGTGCCGCCGGTGCATCGGGCTTTGACCCTGAACAAATGGGGGCTTATCGCCGGGCATGGCAAGACCCTGACGTCATTCGCGGGATGTGCAATGATTATCGCGCGGCAATTGAGGTTGATTTCGACCTCGATTCCGTCGATTTAAATCGACGTTTGACGCTGCCGTCTTGTGTTATGTGGGGCAAGGATGGTGTGATGGGCCGCGCTTATGATGTTGCGCAAACATGGGCCGACCGATTGACGGACATCACGCCTGCGCCAGTTCCGGGTGGGCATTTCTTTCCAGATCAATACCCGACCGAAACGGCAGAGGCGCTGTTGGCATTTTTAGCGCAACAGCCGCCGTTGTAACGCAACAATCCCGTAACAGATTGCGAAAAAGACCAACGCTGTGGCAAGCGTGGTTCCGTAAAACCCTGCGCGCCCCATGATGTTCATGTCGTTCAAAAACGGATAGGGCAGGCCGCTTGTCACCGTTCCAACGGGTTTATCGTTTAGGGGGCCGACGAAAATCTCGCTCCACGCGATATAGGCAAGACAGGTGGACAACGTCGCCGCGGCACCGCGCAAAATATTGGTGAAACTGCGCGACAAGAACAGCGCATCTGCGATGATGAGAACCGGACCCAACAGGTGCAAATAATATTCCTGAAACCAGACAGGGGTATTTTCACCATTCACCAGCTTTGGATCAATAAAGTACAACCGCCAGTACAAGAACATAACCATGATATTCAAGACCGCGGTGGCCGTGACAAAGGCCGCGGGATAGCTCGATCCGCGTGCGCGTGCGCGCCACAAAAGATAATGGGCGACCACCGCAAAGCTTAACCCCCAAACCGTCAGATACCGGAATTGAAGCCCGAAATTCCCACCGTCTTGCGTGCTAAACTGATAAAACCAAAATCCCAATGCCAAGATACCGGCGATCAAGGAAAATCTTGCTTTGCTCATGTTATCCTCGTTTCTCGGCAACCATCTGCCGCATGACATCCAAAGGCGCGTAGCCGCGCAAAAGTTGGTCTTGCATCACGAATGTTGGCGTTCCATTGATGTTCAAACGCGCACCAAGTGCACGCGTATCATTGATAACCGCCTGCACCTCGGGCGATGACATGCGCGTCAAAATCGGTTCTGGGTCTAGCCCAAAGCTTGATGCGATGCGGGACAAGGATGCCTCACTTGGATCACCGGTAAAGACAATCAGCGCGTCATGCACAGATTTATACGCCTCATCCCCGTGTAACTGTTTGACCGCAATGGCAAATTGCGCGGTCAGGGTTGATGCATCGCCCAAAATTGGGAATTCTTTGACGATGAATTTTATATTGCCATCCTCTGCAAGCAATTGTTCGACATCTGCATAGGCTTTGCGACAATATCCACAGCGATAGTCCATAAATTCAACCAAGGTAATGTCGCCCTCAAGGTTTCCACCCACAAAGGAATATCCGTCGTTGAAAATGTCATCTGCATTCACGCTGACAAGATCAAAATCGGTTTGTGCTTCTGCGGCGGCTTCTCTGTCACGCAGGACTTGCACCGCTTCCATGATCACCTCTGGGTTTTCCAAAAGGTAATTGCGCACAGCGGCGCCGAAGGCGGCGCTCTCGGCGGCGGTCATAGACGTCAGATCGGTCGCGGCCGCTGGTGTGCTCATCATTGCAAATGTCATCGCCGTTGCAATCGCTGTTTGTCGTAGCATAAATCTTCCTTTTGTTATTCTTTTAAGCTTAGAACGTCTTGCGCCCGTTGCCATGATGGTGCGCCGCGTGGCAATTGTGCAGCGGCGCGATTTGCGTGTAACTTCGCGTCTTTTATGCGCCCTTGCAAGGCATATCCTTCGGCCGCGGCCAAAGACGCCATGGCCCCGTTGCCGGCCTTGGCATAGGCCTGGCCTAAATCCCGCAACAAACTGCTGTTTCTGTCGTCGCGCGCGCGGGCGGTTTCCAATGTTTTCAACGCGTCAGAAATCTGTCCTGATGCCAATTGCGCGCGCCCTAATCCCGCGAGGATCAGCGCATTTTTCGGATCCATTTTTGCAGCGATGAGGTATTCCTGCGCGGCGCGGGAAAATTGACGATCCCGCATCAGCAATTCTGCTTTTAAATCTTGTAAATACGGGTCATTTGGCCGCAAAGCTTGGGCGTTTTTCATTTCATCCAAGGCCGCTTTGATTTTGCCTTGGCGCGCATAGGCCACCGCTTTTCGCATATGTTTGATATCGGCGCTGATGCTTTTGTCGGCGCGTGACAATGTCCACGATGGTGATCGGCTAAAGGCCGCCAATTTCCCGACGGCACGCGCATGCCAGTAACGGGCAGAAGTGTCAGATGGCGTATCAGGCAGGGCGGTGATGGTTGCCTCAATCGCGCGGATACGATCACGCGACAATGGATGGGATCGGACATAGGCATCTTGGCGTGATGTCGAGAGCGATTCCTGGCCGATAAACAGCTCCAGCGTGTCTTTCATCCCGCGGCCACTGATTCCCGCAGATTTTAAATAGGACATCGCCGACTTGTCTGCGGAACTTTCTTCGGATCGAGTATGCGCCAAAAACGCGCGCGCGGCGGCAGAGTTGATGCCAAACGCCACACCAGACGCGGCCTTTCCATTGCCTGTGGCAGCCCCTGCAGCAATCGCAAGAATTGACCCAAGTGCCGCGCGCGATTGCGCCGCCTGAACATTTTGTATGCGCCGCGCAAAGTGGCCGTTTGCGATATGCGCCGCCTCATGCGCGATCACCGCTTGCAACATTTCTGGCGTCGTTGTGCGCAGTAACAGGCCAGAATGGATAAAAATATAATTTTGATCGACCACAAACGCGTTCAGTGCGGCATCGTCGACGATCAAAATCTTGACCCGTGACGGTGACAATCCTGCCGCAGATAACACAGGCTTTGCCAATTCACCCAATGCATATTCGATATCCGCATCGCGCAACAACCCAACAGCACCGGCAAGGCTCGGGACAAGCGCCAAAATAAGACTGGCGAAAAACCGACCTAATCGATTGCGTTGCGTGAAAGACATTGACCTTGGACCCCGTTCATTGCGAAAAGCACACCAACATCAATGTGGAACGAAGCTATGAAAAACTCAACCCGTGGGGCGGTCGATCCCTTTATTGTGATGGATGTGATGGAGCAAGCGCGCCAAGCCGAAGCATCGGGCCGCAGCATTATCCACATGGAAGTTGGCCAACCGGGGACAGGCGCGCCGCAAAAGGCATTGGAAACATTGTCAAAAACCATGTTGAGCGACACCTTGGGCTATACGGTTGCTTTGGGGTTGCCAGCGCTTCGGCAAAAAATCGCCGCCCTTTATGGGCAATGGTATGATGTGGATTTGAATCCGGATCGCGTTGTCATCACGCCCGGGTCTTCGGGGGCCTTTATCTTGGCGTTTACATCGTTGTTCGACGCGGGCGATCGTGTTGGAATTGGTGCGCCGGGCTACCCAAGTTATCGGCAGATTCTGCGCGCGCTGGATTTGGTGCCCGTTGATATAGAAACAACCTTGGACAATCGGCTTCAGCCTGTCGCTTCGGATGTAGCAGAGCAAAATCTTGACGGTCTATTGGTGGCGTCCCCCGCAAATCCGACAGGGAC